>NZ_LOWY01000101.1:0-121959 GCF_001524185.1 Burkholderia sp. FL-7-2-10-S1-D7
CTTCATCGAGTCCTCCTTGTCCCTAGGATAAAAGAGAACTCACTTGCCGGATGGCTACAAGAAACGTCTCAGGTCACAACCTGGATGACCAGACACACCGGGTTCCTGTTCGGGTAGCGCGGGTGCATCACGGTCGAACACGGCGCACTCATCATCACCGCCGCTTAAACAACGAATGGCCGCAAATGCGGCCATTCGTCTTAAGGTGTTGCCTCGAAATACCAAATTAAAAAATCATTAAAGGTCGCCCAGCGAGCCGGCACTTTGCCTTGCAGGAAATCGTCCAGCACTGCAATGTCGAGGTCATAAACTGCTTGGTCAATCTTGTTATACAGGTACATACCCTCGCTCTCATCCGACGTAAGCGCAAGATATTGCTCAGGGACATGATAGCGATCACGGACATACTCCGTTTGATCTGGTATCGCAGGAATCGCGGGGCCCTCTATATCCAGAAGCTCAGCGACGGATCGACGGCTTGTAAAGCTCCCCTGATACCGTAGATAAAACTCACCAAACTCTGAGGTCGGAGAAACCCCAATGTTAAGGAGTACTTTCTCTGCTGACTTCGAATCGGTGCGAGCCATATCACCGCTAGCCGTGGCTAGATAATGCTCCACTGTCGATGGAATCATAAACTACATCCTCCGTTTTTAGCTGCACTTGCAGCAGCCCCACGATCTTTCCAATATTGGCTTCGATCAACATCAAACGCACCGCGATCAACGGGGAAGTCAGGATTCTTTTGGTTCCCGAACGGATGCAACGCCTCTCGACCTGCAGCACTCGCCGCTCTATGAGTGCTAGTGGCCACCTCGAATAGAGGACCAACGGATTGCTGCCGCGAATAGTGCAATTGAATCTGTTGCGGCACGCCGTCTTTCATCATGAATGGCGCACCTCCCTCCATCGCGCGTTGCAAATTCGTTTTCCCGGCGATGCTCGATATTCCAATCAATGTCCTGCTGGAATACGGTATAGGAAAGATTCGCTCCCTTTTTACACGGCCCCCAAGTCGTCTTTTTGAATCGACTCAGGCTCAGCGGATCAACCCATTCGGTCCGATCGGGCGCGTACTGATAGACGTTGATACCGCCCGCGAGCCCGATCGGGTCTTTCGAGACGAACCGCCGCTACTCGGACCCTAGTACTGGTGCCGGTTATAAACCGACCCCTAGGTGCGCATCTGCCCTTATACAGCCCGCAATCCCATGCCCCGTAAGGCTTTGCGCCATCCTATCCCAAGTCGGAACGCATTTTTCTCCTAGACGCTGTGTTTGCGGTTGTTGACGCTGTTCGATGGCTGATCAAGCAGCCGTGCCCTCGTCTGCTTCCCGGTCGAGCACCATCGGCAGCCAGCCGAAGCCGTCATGCTGGAACGACTCACTTTGCAATAAAAGGGGCTGCTCACTCACGCGGCCTACACTTGTCACTTGCCAACCCGAACCTGACCAGCGCTAGATGGAATCCTGCTTATCCCACTTACCTGTACTCCGACGCCAATCGTAGACAGCGTCAATTTTTGGTTCGCCCTGTTCCATCACGAGCGCGTAACGGTGACGCTGAGCAAGCCCTTTTTCATTGATGGTCTCGATGTAGATCGTCTTACCCACGTGGCTTTCCGTATCTTCCAGCACTTGCTGCGCAAACTCTGGCGGGCGGCCAGAGGGCAGCAAGTCGAGGCGACTTTGCGACTTTGTAGCAAGAGCATTGGCACTGAGATGCATCGTAAAAATCAGGTGGAGCTTTTTTCTAGCATCCGTGATGCATTTCCTCATGCGAAGATGAATCCTGATTGCCTCTCAGAGTTCGTCTTTTATCCTCAAGCTCAATTTCCCAACGCAGCATATCCGCTATAAATGTCATCAATCGTTCACTAGGCTTCATTTTGGCTCCAGTCATGGGCACTTACAGGGACAAGGATTCGCAAACGTCCGTGAATGCGTAACACCATTTACCCTAGCTTGATAGAGAATCGAATTAGGTCTGGTTGAACCTGCCCCATACTGCGGTACAACTCGGACAATTACATTGTCACCACTAGCTACATGGTCCGCAATCTGACTTTCAAATCGATTGAACGCCCCTCGATTGGTACTCGGATCTTTGGGAATGACTGCCTTAACGCCACCAAGACCGCCAAGGTTGCGTGCAATCGGGTGACACAGGCCCGTCTGGCCGAGCTGCTTTCTGTGGACAGGCGTGTGCTAGGAGCCCGGCGCTTTGCTGCCGCAACTCGATGCAGTCGTGCGTATCGCTCAGGTACTCCATACCAGCGTCGATTCGCTCGTCGGCCTCGAGCCGCCCACCGAGCCGCGTATCCACAACCCGCGGCTGCATGCGCCTTATGAACAGATAGATTTACTTTCGGACGAAGACCAGCAGGCATTGATCGTCTTGATGGACAGCCTCGTCAAACGCTCGCAGATGTCCAAACTCATGGCGCGGTAACAGGGCAGTAAAGAGCGCGGGCCTTGAGTGTTCCAGCACCCACGGCTCGCTGACCACCACCAACTCACTCCAGGAGTTGATCATGGCTGACGCCAATCTTAAAGCACGTCCACCCCTCACGGAACGGTTCATCACCATGCAGCGCAAGCGCGACATGAATCGTTACGGACTCCAAGCCCTCTATGGCAACAGCCTCTGCGAACCGCTGTACCTGTCGCTCAAGATCGCCGGCCGGTGGCTGGCCAACGATGCAGGTTTCCACGCAGGACAGAAACTCCTCGTTCACGTCGAACACAGCAAGCTCATCATCGCCGCTGCCTGAACGCCTATTCGTGTTACCCGGCGCTCGATTCGCTCGCGGGCTAAGGTTGCCGTGTTGATCTGCATCATTCACGCGATAGCCGTCCGGTCGACGGCATGCCAAGCCAAGCGGGTCAATCCAGCTTATCGGGTTGGATGCGTATTGATAGACGTTGAGCCCACCTTGCAGCCCGATCAGGTCCTTCGAGATGAAGCCCCCGAGTTCGGATCGTAATACCGATGCCGGTTATAGTGCAGCCCCGTCTCGGAACTGAAATACTGACCCGCGAAGCGCAGCGGGTTGGCGATACCTGCCTTGCGTGCCGCTTCGCTGATCGCTTCCTTTGTGTCACTCTAGGCCTTATGGCGTGCTGACCTCGCCCAACTCGTCTAATCAAGCGCGACTAAGGTACTCGTACCTGAGAATATAGCCGACAGCCATGCTCTCAAACCCTCGCGGCCCTTCGCTGCTCGTACATCGATCTGTATCGACGACAGATCATCCCTCCACTTGGCACTGTCTTCAAGTTCAATGTTCAATGTGCCAGCACGGAGCGAAACGGACTTGACCCCCCCATATCCCGCAACTCCGTCGGCGCAGACCTCCACGTAATACGTGTCTTGGCCCAACTTCCGATCTTGCTCGTCGAACTCAGTCCCGCGCTGCAGGATGACGTAGTCCTGCGGCTCATTTGCGCTATCGACTAGCCCAAGAACATGAACCCCATCGTCGTACGTATAGGTCACGTCATTTGCGGCAAATTCAAATTTCATTCTATTTACACCCCTTGGAAGGATTGGCCATCCATGTCTTTTGCTGCCCGTCTTCTTGCCAGTTATATTGGATCGTTGTGCCCGACTGCATGGCCCGGGCGTTCATCTTGCCCTTGCAAGATGTACATGGCGGATACTGGCCGTCGATGATCATGTGATCCCCAGGCTCTAATGGAACTTGCGAGACCGCACGCGCCTCGGTATGGGTAGCCAGTGTATTCTGCGGAAACCCTAAAGCCTTTTCCTCTGGCGTCATGTTACCGCTCTGGAAAACTCCACAGTGCCTTTGAGAGCCCCCCGCACTGCGAACAGTAACTTGGGCTGTATGAGTCCCTTTCCCTGATCCAAAACGAGCCAACCCTAGCGGATCAATCCAATCAACTGGATTGGGCGCGTACTGATAAACGTTGATGCCGCCGGCCAGCCCGATCGGATCTTTCGAGATGAAGCGCCCGGTGCCCGGATCGTAGTACCGATGCCGGTTATAGTGTAGCCCCGTGTTGTCAACAAGCAGTTAGGCAGGCAAATTCATTCGTATTGCTGAAGCTCCTGCTTGATCAAGTTCATAAGGTCGATTGGCGGTACTAGTAGCCCTTTGTCTCCTGGCGCCGGGAAAACAGCACATATCCTCCGGTCACTGTCCATCCCAGGCAGCCAGCGTGACAGAAATTCTTCTAGGGAAATCGCCTTGGCGCGGAAGTTCTTCCATTCTTCACTGGCACACGCATCCGCGAAATCCTCCTCAGGCCAAAACGGAATCGCAATGTGGCCATTGGCGGATGCGGTAGCCCATCCGGTATCAAATAGGCCCCAGACAGTCTCGAAGTCAGCGACCTTGCGAATAAAGTAATCACATCTCGTTTGAGCATCGAGCCGTAGAACGCTCTCAATCTTCTTTGGGTGGGCCGTCATCAATAGCCTCCGATTTGATGCTGAGTCTTATGGAGGTCTGCGTCCTGCAATTCGGAGTGTCTGTAGCAATAGCCGTCTTTCGCCTCCGTCCCACGCCCGTGGGCAAGTTCCTTACCCGGGGAGCGAGATTCGCGCGAGTTGCCAGGCAATCTAATCGACGTCCGATTTCCCGTTTCGATGTGCCTCAGTTCATTCCGAACCCAGCCTCTCACCCAACGGGGCTGCAGGGGATCGTCCGCAAGCGCTCTCAGCCGTTCCTGCTTGTTCGACCTCCCATGTGATCCGTCACAGCATAACGGACACATGAGCTTTGACGCGAGCCCCAGAGGGTCAGTCCAAAGAACCGGGTTTTCCGCGTATTGATAGACGTTGATCCCACCGTCCAACCCGATCGGGTCCTTGCTGACGAACCGTCCACTGCTCGGATCGTAGTACCGATGCCGGTTATAGTACAACCCCGTTTCCGCATCAACCTGTTGCCCCTGAAACCGCAACGGATTCTTAGGCACGATCCCCGCCGCCTTCGACGCCCGCGCGATCACTTCCCGCGCTTCGCCCCAAGCCATGTACGACGCTTCCCACACAACATCACCGTCGCCATCCGTCATCAATTGAGGCGTCCCGATCTGATCGCAGTGGTAATAGAACAGGGCAGCATCACCACGCCGCTCCGGCACCTGCTGCAGCGGGTCCTCCTCCGGCACATAGCGGTCGGTACTCTTCCACTCCGGCGTCACGATCCCATCGACCGGTTCCGCCACATACTGGGCCAGCGGCACGAACGTCCCCGGCTCGTAGAGATAGTGCGTGGCGCGCTCGCCGTCACTCTCGTACGCCAGCGTGTCACCATCCCACCCGAACACCGTCCGCTCGCCGTTCAACTCCTTCGCAATACGCCGACCGAACGCATCATAGAAATACCGCGCGCGACTCTGCCGCGACGTCTCGGCAACCCGCGCGGATAGCAATCGATTGAATTCATCCCACTCGTATTCCTGCTCACCCGCAGGCGTGCGCTTGCGCACGAGATTCCCGCGCGCGTCGTACTCGAAGTGCATCCCCGCATACGTCTTCAGCAAGTTACCGAGCACCTTCGGCACCTCAACCGGCAACGTGCTGTCCGGCCGCACCGGACTCGGACGCGACGCAGGCGTCTCCGCAGTCCGCGCCGGATCGATGATGTTGCTCGCCGGATCGAACGCGAACCGTTCCTTCGCGATGGGACTGATCGCCTCGATCAGCCGTCCGACGGGATCATATCGATAGTCGGTCCCGCCCTTGCGGCTGTCCTCGATTCGCGACAACTGCCCCGCCGCGTCATAGCGATACCGCCGCTCGGCGAGCGGCGCAGGTGACGTCGATCGCTGGATCGACTGCTGCAATACGCGTCCCGCCGGATCGTAGTGCGTGCGCTGCCCGACCTTGCTCGACAGCACGCGCACCGTCTCGCGATGAAGATCATCGCGCTCGAACTGCACGCGGTCCTCGCCGTCGAGCAGCATCCCGTGCACATGCCCCGAGCCATACAGCAACCAGTCGACGACATGCCCGTCCGGCCGAACGGTACGCCACCGGTTGCCGAGTTCATCGTATTCGTGATGCCATACGTAGCTGCGCCGGTCACCGAACAGATCGTAGGCGTGATGTTCACGCACGAGATTGCCAACCGGATCGAAGAAGAACTGCACGCGGCTGTATCGGTTCACCGCGTCGATCAACCTGCCGCTCGGATCGTAGGCAAACCGTTCCTCGCTTTCCCCGGCGACACGCTTCAGCAGACGGCCATTTGCATCGATTTCGACCGAAGTCAGGCAGCCCGCTTCATCGATCGAAACAAGACTGCCGCTGTCCGGATCGTACTGGTAACGCGTCGACTTGCCGTCGAAGCCGATTTCCTCGATCAGCCGACCTGCCGGATCGTAGTGGAACTGATACGTCGCAAAGTTCGCATCGGTCAGCGCGGACAAGCGGCCGAGACGGTCATAACGATACGCAACCGTCTGCCCGAGCACATCGGCGCGACTCGCAATGCGACCGACCGCATCGTAGGCATATCGCGTCGACCGATTGAGCTGATCCGTATGCGCGAGCAATCGCCCTTCGGCATCGTGTTGCACATGTTCGACACCGGCCGGCGAACGAATCGCCGTCAACCGGCCGTTCGGGCCATATGCATAAGCAACGACGCCACCGGACGCGTCCTTTTTCTCGATCACACGCCCTATATCGTCGTAGCGCCACGCCGTCTTCTTTCCGGAGCAGTCCGTGTAGCTGGTCAATTGCCCGGCGGAGTTGTATTCGAGTGCCTTCGATCCGCCTTTGGCATCGGTGATCTGTGTCGGCAGTCCCTTGTCGTTATAGCTGTACTTCGTAGCGTGCTCGAGCGGATCGATTTCCTCGACGAGATTGCCAGCATCATCGTACTTGCGCTGCCAGACATGCCCATTCGGATCGACGAGCCGGATCATCTGATCCTTGTCGTCATATGCCATTTCGACAATGCTGCCGTCAGCGCGCTCGTGCCACGTCCGGTTACCGCGCGCGTCGTAACGCATCTGCTCGTTGCTGCCGTCCTGCAGAATATGCAACGTCAGATTGTTGTGCTCGTCGCGCCTGAACCACTCTTCGTTTCCATCCGGATAGGCGATCCGATAAACGTAGCCCTTGATGTTGAAGTAATAACGTGTCGTCTGACCGAGCGCATCGGTCACGTAGGTCAATCGAATGTTCGGGTGCCACGCAAGACGGATATCGAGACTGCCATCGTCCGCGTACTCACGCACGCATTTCGCATTCGCGTTGTCGTCAGCGTCCGCGCCGTCCCATTCAAGCGACATCCCGCGGCCGGTGCGATCGGTATAACGCGTCACGAGATGTCGGTCGTACTGGTAGTTCCAAGCGTTGCCGTGCCGATCGGTTGCACGGATGAGATCGGCCGCTTCGTCATAGGCGTAACTTGCGAGCGTGCGGCGCTTGCCATCCTCGAGCACCTGCTCGATCAGGACGATCCGACCTTGCTTGTCGTGCTCGAACGACAGCACGTTGCCACTCGCGTCAATCAAGCGCGCCACACGGTCGCGCGCATCGTAGTCGAGCGTGATCGTGTTGCCCGCGCGATCCTTCTGCATCGCGAGCCGGAACGCGTCGCCACGCCGTTCGAATACGTGCAACTCGTCATGACCGTACGCGATCGTCACCCATGTATCGTCGAGTCGCGACAGCGTCAGGTTTTCCGAGAGATCGTCATGCACGCTTCCGGCTGCCAGCGCGCGATATTCAATGCTGCGCCCGCTGGCATCACGGTAGAACCATGTATCGCCTTCGACGTCGATGCGCGTCGTGTACGGCGTAATCCATCGCGCGCCAAGTTCTCCAGTGTCATAGGCAGACAGGCGTGACCGATAAGTACGCGCCCAGACGAGCGGCAATGCGCCGGGCAGTTCAAAGTCCGTATGCGTGAACGTCTCATCACCGAAAGCAAAATCGATCGATCCGGTCGACGCGCCAATCCCGCAACTTTTGCAGGGGCTCTGGCCAGCACCTTCGGGATGTACATGCTGCTCGGTCGCACCCAACGGCTCCTGCGGGCGGTCATGCTGTGCCCTTCCCTTGCCGCCGGGTGGCACGTCGGCGGTCTTTTCACGAAGCTTGCCGCCCGCACGCACCCTCGCCACGGCCTCGATCACTTGCGCGATCAGCCAGAGCATCTTGCCTTCTTCGCTGCCATTCAGATCGCGGATGGCCTTCGCGACTTTCGGTGCTTCAGTCTTCAGGAACGCGACGATATCGCGAAACGGTTGGAGCCACGAATCCGGCGCAAGCCTCGCAGCGGTCCCGACCGTCGCGTTCCCGGCTTCCTTCCCTAACGCGATCGAACCTTCGTAACCGTACTCGAACGCATCGACCACGATCATCGGGTTGTACCAGGATCGCTCGTCCATCTTCCGCGCGATCTGCTGTGTACGTCGTACGTTCGCACTGCTGTCGAAAATTTGCCCTTTGAGGGCAAGCTCCAGTCCGCTGGCAATACCGACCATCAACTCCTGCGCCTTGGCCGCGCAGTCATTCAGCAAGTCGACTAGAACCTCCTGCAACGTCTTCAGGAAGTTCTCGATTTCCGTCGCGGCCGCGGCGTTGACGTGCGTAATGAGCACGTTGATGATCGCGGCCCCGAGATTGCCGCGCGACACCAGCAACTGATTGCGCACGAGCGCCAACAACGGTCGCGCCGACAGGCGAAACGATGCCAGCGGCGGCGGCACCGGAATGACCCCGATCAGGTTGATCGCGAGTCCAAGGTAATCGAGCAGATCGGCGTGACGCTTCTCGACGATCATCACGATGTCGCACACTGCATCGTAGAACGCCATCAGGTTGCCGATGATCGGCACCGCACTGGCGACGGTTTTGAGGTCCTCGAACGAAATGTGATTGCCGCTGATCTTGAGCAACCACTTATTGAAACGGTCGCCCCCCGCCGCCACGTCTTTCGGCGAAACATCGCTGAGCCAGGAAACAGCCTGTTCCTTCTCAGCGCCCGGTGGAAGTTGTTGTGCCATGTCGTTCTTCGTTCAATTCGTTTTTTTCAAGACGGCTGACAAGCCGCCCTCTCAGGATTTCAGCGGTCCACCAAACCCGCTCGTCGGCAGCTTCATGCCCGTCGCGCCTGCGGCCGACGCCACGGTCGTGGCGCCCTTGCCCGCGATACTCGCGACGCCCGGCAATGCGCCTTGCAACGCCCCGGACGCGGCGTTCGCAGCCGGTGCGGCCAGCGCTGCAAGGCCGCCCTGACGTGCGGCCTGCACCATCCCGGCCACCTGCTTCGCGGCGCCGCTAAAGCTCGAGGCCGTCTGCAACGCCGACGCGACACCCGCGCCACCCAGCGCACTCGCGGCTGCCGGCAATGCGGAACTCGCGAGCCCGCCAAGCGCAGCGCCCGCACTACCGCCACTCGCAAGCCCCATCGCTGCCGTAGTCGCCGCAGGCGCCATGCCCTTCAGCTGGCTCGCGAGCTGCCCGCTCGCCGCTGCCTGCGCGGCTTCCGGCGACGGCGCGACCGGCTCTGCCGGCCACTTCGCTTCCTTGAAATAGTTCGCCGGCTGATCCGACTCGCGCGGGTCCTTGCCGAACTCGACGCGCACCGCCCCCGGCGGCAAACCGCTCACAACCGTGTAGCCGCTGTTGTCGAGTGCGCCTTTTTTCAGCACGGCGCCGTTCACGTCTCTCACCGTGAACAGCCCGCCTTTGACCGCCTCGCCGTTCACGTACTTGTGGAACAGTTCGAGCTGCCCCGGCTGATCAGGCCGCGGGCTCGGCAGCGGATAACCCATGCTCGCCGGCCCCGCGAACGTATGAGATGCACCCTTCACATCAACCGCGCCCGGCGTATGAATCTCGATGTTGCCGTCCTTGATGCGGATATACCCGCCGCCGCTCGTCAGCAGAATCCCCTGATCGGCGGCGATCTCGATCCGATCAGTTGCGGACACAACCTTCACCGCCTTCTGCGCAGTCACCTCGACGTTGTCCGACTGCGCCTGGATCTCGACCTTGCCCTTGCCCGCGAACAGCTTCATCCCCGCGTTCTGCACGAACAGGCTCAGCTTCTGCCCGATGCTGCCGATCAGTGACTTGCCCGCCGCAAAGTGCACGCTCTGCCCGCTCGCAACGTTCACGTGATCGTTCGCGACCAGGTGCAGCGACTGCTGCGTCGACATCCCGATCCCCGACGGGCTGCCGAACAGCATCACCGGCTCCTTGAACGCATTCGCGTTGCCCGTGCCGCCACCCGCCGTGCGCCCGCCGGACGCGCTGCCCGACGCGCTGTCCTGCGTCGCGTCGGTGAACGCGCGCATCGTGTCGTGTGCTTCCTTGAGACTTTCCGCCTGATGCTGTTCGCTCACGCCCGACATCGCCTCGACCAGGCTCTCGCCCGTCACGAGCTGCTGCTGCGCTTCCTTCACGTCCAGCGGTTGGCTGTTCGGTGCCTTCGGATGGGTGGTGACGTACAGCCCTTGGCTCGCCCGCACCGCGCCGTATGCGTCCGAGCGCAGGTCGAAGCCGCTGCCCAGGTACGATCCGCGCGAATTGCCGTTCTGGTCGATGATGTAACCCAGATGCAGCAGGCTGTTCGCGCTGCTGCTCATCAGCTGCACGCGGTTCTGCCCGGTCGCGTCGTCCATCACGAGCTGGTTGTAGCCGCTGCCCGAATACTCTTTCGACCGGTAGCCGGACAGAATCCCGTCGCTATGCCACTGCGGCTGGTTCGCGCCGTTGTACACGCGCCCGACCGCGAGCGGCCGGTCGCAGTCGCCGCCGACATAATCGATCAGCACTTCTTCTCCGATGCGCGGCACATGCACGCCGCCATAGCCGCCACCGGTATCCGACTGCACGACGCGCACCCAGCACGACGCGTTCTCGTTGCCCGGATTGAGGCGATCCCAGACGAACTGCACGCGGATCCGGTTCAGCTCGTCGGTATAGACTTCCTCGCCCTGCGGCCCGACGACGATCGCCGTCTCGAGATGCATCTTCGGCTTCTCGTGTTCGAACGGGCTGCGATACGGCACGCTCACGCGCTGCGCTTCGACCTCGACGAGATAGAAGCCGACCGAACCATCGTCATGCGGCACGCGAAACGCCGGATCGGCACCGTAGCCTTCCTGCGCTTGCATCAGCGCGTCGCGCAGGCTGTACGGAAAGTCCGCGCTGCTGCTCGCCACGGGCAGATTGTTCTCGATCCACCATTCGACGCCGATCGCCGCGAATTCGCGCTGGTCGGCCGGATCGCGATCATGTTCGGGATGGTCCGACAGCGTGAAGCGCCGGCCCGCATCGATTGCGCGCACGCCACCCGCGCCATGGAAGCGCTTTGCCTGCGACTCCCATTCCTCCATCCGCACCTTCGTCAGATGGTCCCCGCGCGTCTGGTCCAGATACGTGTAGGCACCGGTGTACTCGTACACTTCGAGCTGGTCGGGCAATTCACCCTGGCCACTCATCGTCGGCAGCGTCGTGCCCTTCGGGTTCGACGGCTGCGACGGGTTCTTGTAGTCGAACGTGCGTGTCGTTCGCGTCACGCTCTGCAGCGTGCGCGAGCCCGACCATTGCGTGAACGCGTCAGCTTCGCTCGCCGCGCCGCCGCGGTAGAAGCGCACGGTCTCGGGCGACAGCGGCGCGAACGCCTGCAGGTTGTCGGTGATGACGAGCGTGTGCGACTTGCCGTCGTCGGCCTGCTGCCATGTGCTGTAGAGGCCTTCGCTTTCCATCAGCCGATGCACGAAATGCCAGTCGGTGTCGTGCTGGCGCGTGTACGACCGGTTCGGCAGCGGTTTCGACAGCGCGAACCGGAAATGCCCCTGCGCCTGCGGATGCTGGTTCAGCACATCGCTGATGATCTGATCGACGGTCGTATCGTTCCAGAGCCGCTGGTCGCGACGGAACTTCAGGAAATGCGTGAAATCGGCGAACGTGAGCTGATAGGTCGTGAGCCCGCCGTCGGCGCCAAGGCGGCGCGCGGTGTGGACGTATCCGTTGATCGGCCGGTAGCTGCGATCGCCCTGCTGGATCCACAACGTGACGGGCTGCGCGATCAGCTTTTTAAGTTCCAGATCACTATCGGTCGACAGCACGTCGAGCTTGAACTCATACGCGCGCCCGATGCGGGAACGGCCGACCGCCCGCTGCACGGTCAGCACATTGGCGCCCAATGGCGTATCGAGCTTCAGCAGCCGGTCCTGCTGAAGCAACCCGCCGCGCAATGCGGCAACAGTGTTCTGCATGTTCATGGCAACGGCCTTTTCTTCTTTTTGACGCGCCCTCGGATGGCGCGCGATGCGATTTCGCTCGCGCGATTTTACAGACAAATTCCTGCGAGACTCTGAAAAACGAACTGATTTAAAAGAGTTTTTCAAGCGCATCCCGAGCGGCCCGGTGGAACCGTTCGAACGCTTGTTCGACGCGTACGCGCCATGACGTCACGCTGACCTGCTCGCCGATCGCCCGCTGAAATCGATGCAATCAGGGCCAATTCGACTTCCGGCGCGGCCCGGTTGCGAGTAGTGTCTACGTGCCCGTATTCCGGACCAGTCCGGGCACGACCGATGCCCGGCGCTCGATTACCACACTGAACACTGGAGATCTGCGATGAAACGTTCGAAGTTCTTGCTGTCGGGCCTGCTGCTCGCGTCGGCCCTCGGTTTCACGGCCGTTGCCGCCCATGCGGAAGACTTGCTCGACTCGGTGAAGAAAGCCGGCGTGCTGCGCGTCGGCCTCGAAGGCACGTATCCGCCGTTCAACTCGCGCGGCACGTCTGGACAGCTCGAGGGCTTCGACGTCGATGTCGCCAATGCCGTGGCCGGCAAGCTCGGCGTGAAGACGCAATTCGTGCCGACCGAATGGAGCGGGATCATCGCGGGGCTGCAGGCCGGCAAGTTCGACGTGATCGTCAACCAGGTCACGATCACGCCGCAGCGCAAGGAAGCGCTCAACTTCAGCGAGCCGTACACGTACTCGGCAGCGCAGCTGATTCAGCGCAAGGACGACACGCGCAACTTCAAGTCGCTCGAGGATTTCAAGGGCAAGAAACTCGGCGTGACGCTCGGCACCAACTACGACCAGATGGCACGCAGCGTGCCGGGCATCGAGGTGCAGACGTATCCCGGCGCGCCGGAAAAGCTGCGTGACCTCGCCGCGGGCCGGATCGAGGCGACGCTCGACGACCGCCTGATGCTGCCGTACATGATCAAGACGTCGAACCTGCCGCTGCGCTCGGGCGCGGTGCTCAACGGCGGCAAGCAGGAGATGGCGATCCCGTTCCGCAAGGGCAATCCGAAGTTCGAGAAGGCGATCAACGATGCGCTTGATTCGCTGCGCAAGGAAGGCACGCTGAAGAAGATCTCGATGCACTGGTTCGGCAGCGACGTGACGGTGCCGGTCGCGCAGTAAGCGGTTCGCCGCGCTTGTGTTGCGTCACGTCCTTCGCTGCGGCGAAGGCGTGACGCCCATCTGCATTACGCTTCCCTTCCCCTCAAGCCGCTTCGCCGAAGCGCGCAAGCAGCATCTGGCCGATCGGCGTCAGCGCCGGGCGTGCGGCCACCGCATTCACACGTACCTGCGTATCGTCGACGAGCCGCTTTTCGACGAGTACGGCGAACGCCGGATTCGACGGGTCGACACTGTCCGGTGCGCGGGCAACGCGCAGCAGCATCGAGAATTCGTGCGGACTCAGCATGGTCCTTGTCTCCTGATCGTCCGCGATCCGGTTCGAATCGGCGTCGCTCGTCTCTTTGGATGAAATGGCCCGAAGGCTTGTGAATGCGAAAGTGCGCGGCTGTTTGCGACGAGGGCACGTCGTCGCGAGGAGCCAGCCGCTCCCTGAGCGGTGCGATGTCATCGGATCCGCTGGATGCGTACGTCACGGCAGGGACGTGCAACGTTATTGGGCCATCGTGACGCGGCCGTGACAGCAAAGCAGGAGCGCACATCTGGCCGACCGTTACCGACGACCGCGCTCATCGCCGACGGCAGATTGGTCGTTTGCAGGCATTGCCTGGAAGACTGGCTGCGGCGCCAAGGCATCGCTTAGAGAGGCATTGCAATCCGCGCGACAATCCGAGCTTGACGACTTGTTCGGCGGCAATAGCAGCGCGCCCGGAGGCCCACCGCTCCCGACCGCGCCCTCATTGCCGCCACCTGCATTCCCGCTCCCGCTTTGACGCCATGACGAACGACGAAATTGAAGCTTGGGCCAAAGATCCGCGCCGTGCGGACACGATGCCTTTCGGGCTTTACGAGCCCGCGCACCAAAAAGGGATCACGGGTGCCGCCCTTGTTGTGCGGGGCGTGCTTTACTTCCGCAACGGTTTCACGTCGGAGGTTCGGCAAGCGCTGGTGCGCTGCTTCAAGCAGTACAGCGCGGCGATCGAGGAGTATCAACACGCGCTCGAAGTGGCGGCCGGCCAGACGCCGTCGAAGTCCGGGCCGCTGCGCTGGTTCTATTCCGAGGGAGAGGAACCGATCCAGTACGACAAGTCTCCGGGATTCGAAAGTCTCGCGACGAGCGTCACCGCCGACGAGGCCCTTGCGGTCGCGATCACCAGCGCCGAGCACAAGCTCGCGACCGGGTTCTATGAATTCACGGTGTTCGCGCTTAGCGAAAAGAAGGCTGCACGGAAACGCGGGCTCGACGGACTGGTCTTCACGGTACCGCGTGCGTTTATCGCCCACCGCCCCGGCGTGTTCGAGGCGATGTTCCGCGCGTTCGCAGAAGCGTTGCCGATAGTTAGCGGTCACTGCGGGCTGGCCGTGAACGTGCCTCCAATGGGGCTGCGACCAAACGAAGCCAGCGAGTATTTCTACGCGCGCCGTTTCGGGCCTGGCATCGACGTCGGTGATCCAATGCGTTCCACCGTTCGTAAGCTTTACACGAAGATCAAGACCGTTGACTGGCTCAACGCGCTCGATGCGGACTTGGTCGCGGCTGTCGGCGGCGCATCGGCACTCGGACTCCCGCCAGATTGGTTCGCCCGTATTCCGCTGGGGAACGGGGGCTTGATTATTCAGGCCGGCGTCGCGCCGCAGTCCGGCGTATCCAATGGACCAGGCATTCCCGTATCTCCACCCGCCGCGTACGTCATTCTGAACCACGCCCTGCGGCCGATCATCGCGGATGAGGTCGATACGCTGCAAGACGGGACACTGGACAGTACTGCGCCACTGCTAAATACGGTCGTAGCGACCGAAGGTTGGCTGCGCCGGTTCAACGTACAGGATGATCAACTCAGCGGCTTCTGGGTCGAGCTACACAAGACGCCGAAGCTGCACGGCGAAACGGCGTGATGTTGCGGTGAGGCAGCGCCTTGTGATCCGTCATACGCAACATCGCAGCCACCGCTTGCACCCTGGCCCCCGGTTGCAATCAAAGACTCTTCGGGTAATCACGATTGCGATTCAACATCGCACCGATTTCTGTCAGCTTGGGGTGCGGGCGATTTCATTATGCGCCGGGGGTACGGCATACCCCCAAATTGCCAAAGTCATACCCCGAATCTTACCCCCAAATTTTGGGGATGCCCCGGCCTCTCACGGGACGTCCTGAAACAAAAAACCCGCGTCAGCGCTAGGCTGGACGCGGGTTTTGGGACTTCCGGGTACTACTTGAAACTAGTGTTTGGTGCCGGCTGCAGGACTCGAACCCGCCACCTGATGATTACAAATCAACTGCTCTACCAGATGAGCTAAGCCGGCGTAAGCGCGAGATTCTACCTCATTTCACGATCTTGAGGCGAGGTCTGCCGCCTTTCGAGCCGTCGCCGTCGGTTTTCGGCGGTTCGTCGGCGCCTTCGGACGGCTCCTCGTTCGCGCCGCCATCGACGACAGGCGTCAACACGGCAGGCGACTCGTCACGCGGCGCATCTTCCGCCTGCGCGGCATCGTCTTCGAACGCGCCCGAATCCGCGCCCTCGCCCGCGACCGCATCGACCTGGAACGCCATTCCCTGCCCATTCTCCCGCGCGTAAATCGCGAGCACGTTGGCCACCGGAATCTCGATCTTGTGCGCCTTCCCGGAGAACCGGGCGGTGAACTCGATCCACTCGTTACCCATCTGCAGCTGGCTCGTCGCCTCGAAGCTGATGTTGAGCACGATCTCGCCGTCACGCACGAACTGACGCGGCACGCGCGTCGAGTTGTCGACCCTCACCGCGATATGCGGCGTGTAACCGTTATCGGTGCACCACTCGTACAGCGCGCGCAGCAGATAAGGCTTCGTTGAAATCTCTTGCATCACAATCCTCGAACCCGGAGCGGGCACGCGGCACACCGCGTCGCCCGCTCCGTCATGCACTCATTGCACCATCAACGACGCATGACCTTTTCGGACGGCGTCAGTGCTTCGATATACGCCGGACGGCTGAAGATCCGCTCGGCATACTTCATCAGCGGCGCAGCATTCTTCGACAGCTCGATGCCGTAGTGATCCAGACGCCACAAGAGCGGCGCGATCGCGACGTCGAGCATCGAGAACTCCTCGCCGAGCATGTACTTGTTCTTCACGAAGATCGGCGCGAGCTGCGTCAGGCGATCGCGGATCGCGAGGCGTGCCTTCTCGTGGTTCTTCTCCGCTGCCTTGCCCTTTTCGTTCTCGAGCGTGCTGACGTGAACGAACAGTTCCTTCTCGAAGTTGAGCAGGAACAGGCGTGCACGTGCGCGCTGCACCGGGTCGGCCGGCATCAGTTGCGGGTGCGGGAAGCGCTCGTCGATGTATTCGTTGATGATGTTCGATTCGTACAGAATCAGGTCGCGCTCGACCAGAATCGGCACCTGACCGTACGGGTTCATCACCGAGATGTCTTCCGGCTTGTTGAACAGGTCGACGTCACGGATCTCGAAATCCATGCCCTTCTCGAACAGCACCAGCCGGCAACGCTGGGAGAACGGGCAAGTTGTGCCGGAATACAGAACCATCATATTTGCGTTTCCTCAAAAAAGCCGAGGGCCGACACGCGGCGCAACCCCTTTCACGGGTTCCGCCTTGCGCCGGCCCCACGCCGGTCAGGCGTGTTTACTTGATATCTTTCCAGTACGCGGCATTGAGCCGCCAGGCCAGGAAAGTCAGGACACCGAGAAAGACCAGCACCCACACGCCGAGGCGCTTGCGGGTCTGCTGGGCCGGCTCGGACATCCATGTCATATAGGCCACCAGGTCGGCCACCGCAGCATCATAGTCCGGCGACGACAACGTCCCCGGCGTGACCTGCTGGAAGCCGACGAGCGTGTGGACCTTCTCGCCCGTCTCCTCGTCCGTCTTGTCTTCGAATTTGGCAGTGCGCTGCCCCTGCAGTTGCCACAATACATGGGGCATGCCGACGTTCTCGAACACCGCGTTGTTCCAGCCGCTCGGCCGCGTATCGTCGCGGTAGAAACTCCGCAGGTACGTGTAGAGCCAGTCGCGGCCGCGCGCCCGCTCCTCGACCGACAGGTCGGGCGGCGAGGTGCCGAGCCAGTTCTTCGCGTCTTCGGGCCGCATCGCGACGGACATCGTGTTCCCGACCTTGTCGGTCGTAAACAGGAGATTCGTTTCGATCTCCTTCTGGGATATGCCCAGATCCGTCAGACGGTTGTAGCGCATCAGGTTCGCGCTGTGACAGTTCAGGCAATAGTTTACAAACAATTGCGCGCCGTGCTGAAGCGAAACGAGATTTTCCGTGTTATCGGGCGCCCGGTCGAGCGGAAAATTACCTTCCGCGCGCACGGCCGGCGCCGCCAGCAGCGCCACGGCCGTCACCCCGATCAGCGCGAGCGTCGAAAGCAGTTTCTTCATGTCGTTCTCTCCTCGCTCACGTTAATGGGGCTTGAAGCGCACCCGTTCCGGCGGCTGCTTGAACGTGCCAAGCGATGTCCAGACGGGCATGCCGAGGAAGAACGCAAAGTAGATCAGCGCGCAGCCCTGCGCGATCAGCGTCGCGGTCGGCGATGGCGGCCGTGTGCCGAGGAATGCGAGGGTCAGGAACGCCGCGACGAAGATCCCGAGGAACACTTTGTGGAATAGCGGCCGGTAGCGGATCGACTTCACCGGGCTACGGTCGAGCCACGGCAGGAAGAACAGCGTGATCACCGCGGAACCCATCACGACGACGCCCCAGAACTTCGATTCCGTCAGGAACATGAACACTACGATCGCCGCGGCCAAGACCGGCAGGCCGACCTTCCACTTGCCGCGCGCGCGAATCAGCGCGAGCACGCCGAGCAGCGCGATCACGATCATCAGCACGATCTTGAACGGGTCAGTGGTCGCGCGCAGCATCGCGTAGAACGCAGTGAAGTACCAGACCGGCGCGATCTCCGGCGGCGTCTGCAGCGGGTTCGCCGGGACGAAGTTGTTCGACTCGAGGAAGTACCCGCCCATCTCCGGCGAGAAGAATACGATCAGCGCGAACACCATCAGGAACACGCAGACACCGAAGAAATCGTGCACCGAGTAGTACGGATGGAACGGGATGCCGTCGAGCGGAATGCCGTTCGCGTCCTTCTTCGCCTTGATC
Organism: Burkholderia sp. FL-7-2-10-S1-D7; assembly: GCF_001524185.1. Taxonomy (NCBI): domain Bacteria; kingdom Pseudomonadati; phylum Pseudomonadota; class Betaproteobacteria; order Burkholderiales; family Burkholderiaceae; genus Burkholderia; species Burkholderia sp. FL-7-2-10-S1-D7. The sequence continues at coordinate 18,483 of NZ_LOWY01000101.1, forward strand.
TCGATGCCGTCCGGGTTATTCGACCCCACTTCGTGCAGCGCGACGAGGTGCGCGATCACGAGGCCGACCAGCACGAGCGGAATCGCGATCACGTGGAACGCGAAGAAGCGGTTCAGCGTGACGTCGGACACGACGTAGTCGCCGCGGATCCACAACGACAGGTCCGGGCCGACGAACGGGATCGCCGAGAACAGGTTCACGATCACCTGCGCGCCCCAGAACGACATCTGGCCCCACGGCAGCAGGTAGCCGAAGAACGCCTCGGCCATCAGGCACAGGAAGATCGCACAACCGAAGATCCACACGAGCTCGCGCGGCTTGCGGTACGACCCGTACATCAGCCCGCGGAACATGTGCAGGTACACGACGACGAAGAACATCGATGCACCGGTCGAGTGCATGTAGCGGATCAGCCAGCCCCACGGCACCTCGCGCATGATGTACTCGACGGACGCGAACGCGAGCGTCGAGTCGGGCTTGTAGTTCATCGTCAGGAAGATGCCCGTGACGATCTGGTTGACGAGCACGAGCAGCGCGAGGGAGCCGAAGAAGTACCAGAAGTTGAAGTTCTTCGGCGCGTAGTACTCGGAAACGTGCTTCTTCCAGGTGGACGTGAGCGGGAAGCGCTGGTCGATCCAGCCGGTGAGACCTGTCGTGGAGACTTCCTTGTTGTCGGCCATCACGCTTCTCCTTTCTCGTCCTTGCCGATCACGAGGGTCGTCGCCGACGTGAACATGTAGGGCGGGATGTCGAGATTCTGAGGCGCCGGCTTGTTCTTGAACACGCGGCCGGCGAGGTCATAGGTCGAACCGTGGCACGGGCACAGGAAACCGCCCGGCCAGTCGTCCGGCAGGTTCGGCTGCGGCCCCGGCGTGAAGCGTTGGCTGGGCGTGCAGCCGAGGTGCGTACACACGGCCATCACGACGAGAATGTTCTTGCGATCGGCCCGCGAGCGATATTCGTTCGCGCAATACGCGGGCAACGGCATCGAATACGGGGATTTCGTGGTCGGATCGGCCACTTCCTTGTCGGCCTTGACGACGTCGACGAGCATGTCGTCGGTGCGGTTCAGGATCCAGACCGGCTTGCCGCGCCACGGCACGGTGACCATCTCGCCGGGCTTCAGGCCGCTGATGTCGACCTCGACCGGGGCTCCGGCCGCTTTCGCTTTCGCGGACGGCGCAAGCGACGCCGCGAAAGGTATGACGGTGGCTACGCCTCCCACGCCACCTGCTACGGATGTCGCAATCAGCCAGGTACGGCGGCCGCTGTCGACGCGTTTCTCTTCCTTGTCTCGCATCACACGCCCCACTTCTGAGTTGGATTTTCCGTCACGACTTTTCATTCCGCCGCTAGTTTGCGCGAATGGAGTCGCCATTTACAAGGCCCGGAGATGAAAATCCCTTCGAAGTGGTTGATAGTTAAGGGTTTCCCCCCACTATCGGAGCGATTAAATCATTTCACTTTTAAGCGGATGCTACATTGTGAAATTTCGATGCGCCGCCGCAAATCCGTCGCTCAGACCGGATTATGAATATCGATAAAAAGGTGTTCGATATCGAATTCTTCGGACAAGTGGGCGCCAAGCGCCTGGATTCCGTAGCGTTCGGTCGCATGGTGCCCTGCCGCAACGAACGCGACGCCGCTCTCGGCCGACGCGTGCGTGACGGGTTCCGACACTTCGCCGGTCAGGAACACGTCGGCGCCCGCGTCGATTGCGGCATCGAAATAGCTCTGCGCGGCGCCGGTGCACCACGCGACGCGGCGCAGCTGCATCTCCGGATCGCCGAGCACGAGCGGCGTGCGGCCGAGCGTGCGCTCGACCTTCGCGACGAAGTGCTCGAGCGTGACGGGCATCGGCAGCGTGGCCATCCAGCCGAGGTCGCCGTCGCCGAAACGCTGTTCGCCGATCAGCCCGAGCTTCTCACCGAGCTGGGCGTTGTTGCCGAACTCGGGATGCGCGTCGAGCGGCAGGTGGAACGCGAACAGGTTCAGGTCGTTCGCGAGCAGCAGCTTCAGGCGCCGGTACTTCCGGCCCGTGATCTGCGGCGCCTCGTTGCGCCAGAAATAGCCGTGATGGACGAGCACCGCATCCGCCCCCCATTCGAGCGCCGCTTCGAGGAACGCGAGCGACGCCGTCACGCCGGTGGCGATCTTCTCGATCTTGCGGCGCCCCTCGACCTGGAGGCCATTCGGGCAATAGTCCTTGAAGCGCGCGATTTCAAGGGTATTGTTCAAGTACAATTCAAGTTCGATCCGATCCATATAAACCTCTAATCCATTCAGATGCTTAGACGCTTCTGGCTGTTCTTCGCGCAGGCGGTCACCGTGCTGCTGGCGCTGATGTTCATCGTCGTGACGCTCAAGCCGCAATGGCTGCAACGGCAAGGACAGCTCGGCAAGCAGCTCGCCACGCCGATCGTCGCGCTGCGGGAAGTCGCGCCGGGCATCGGCGGTGCACCGGCGACCACGTCATACGCGGAGGCCGCGCAAAAGGCGATGCCCGCGGTCGTCAACGTCTTCTCCAGCAAGGATGGCTCGCTGCCGCCCGATCCGCGCGCGAAGGATCCGCTGTTCCGCTATTTCTTCGGCGACCGCAACGCCCGCAAGCAGCAGGACGAACCTGCGGCCAACCTCGGCTCCGGCGTTATCGTGAGCCCTGAAGGTTACATTCTAACGAACCAGCACGTCGTGGACGGCGCCGACCAGATCGAAGTCGCGCTCGCCGACGGCCGCACGGCCACCGCGAAGGTGATCGGCAGCGACCCCGAAACCGATCTCGCCGTGCTGAAGATCAACATGACGAACCTGCCGACGATCACGCTCGGCCGTTCCGACCAGTCGCGGGTCGGCGACGTCGTGCTCGCGATCGGCAACCCGTTCGGCGTCGGCCAGACGGTCACGATGGGGATCATCAGCGCGCTCGGCCGCAACCATCTCGGCATCAACACGTTCGAAAACTTCATCCAGACCGACGCGCCGATCAACCCCGGCAACTCGGGCGGCGCGCTGGTCGACGTGAACGGCAACCTGCTCGGCATCAACACGGCGATCTACTCGCGCTCGGGCGGCTCGCTCGGCATCGGCTTCGCGATCCCCGTGTCGACCGCGCGCACCGTGCTCGAAAGCATCATCACGACGGGCTCGGTCACGCGCGGCTGGATCGGCGTCGAGCCGCAGGACGTCACGCCGGAAATCGCCGAGTCGTTCGGGCTCCAGCAGAAGTCGGGCGCGATCGTCGCGGGCGTGCTGCAGGGCGGTCCGGCCGACAAGGCGGGCATCAAGCCGGGCGACATCCTCGTGAGCGTGAACGGCGAGGACATCACCGACACGACGAAGTTGCTGAACACCGTCGCGCAGATCAAGCCGGGCACGCCGACCAAGGTGCACGTCGTGCGCAAGGGCAAGGAGTTCGACGTGAGCGTGGTGATCGGCAAGCGCCCGCCGCCGCCGAAGCAGACGCTCGACGAACAGGACAGCGACAGCGAGTGACATCCGGCGGGCGGCTTATCGGCGCCGCCCGCCGGCCAAAGATGGAAATGCAAAAGGGCAGCCTGATCGGCTGCCCTTTTGTTTTGCTTCGAAGATCCTTCGTCACGGTGACGGCGCTGCGTTCACCCGCCACCTGCACCGCCCGATCGCCCGCCCGGATTCAACGTCGTCGAAGTGCCGCGTCGACGGCGCCCCTCATGCCGGCCGTCGCGCGCCGCGTTTCATCAACTCGCGGCGCCGTTCTCGGCCTCGGGTTCTTCCGTCGGCTTCGGCACGAAGAATCGCGCGGCCAGCAGCCCGATTTCGAACAGCACGACGAGCGGCAGCGCGAGCATCAGCTGCGAGAACACGTCCGGCGGCGTGACGACCGCCGCGACGACGAACGCGCCGACGATCACGTACGGCCGCATCTCCTTCAGCTTCTTCAGCGACAGCACGCCCATCCGGACGAGCAGCACGACGACGATCGGCACCTCGAACGTGACCCCGAACGCGATGAACATCCCGAGCACGAAGCTCAGGTAGTTGTCGATGTCGGTCGACATCTCCGCGCCGAGCGGCGCGTTGTAGTGCGCCATCACACGGAAGATCGTCGGGAACACGAGGAAGTATGCGAACGCCATCCCGCACAGGAACAGGACGTAGCTGCTGCCGACGAGCGGCACGACGAGCTTCTTCTCGTGCTGATACAGCCCCGGCGCGACGAACGCCCAGATCTGGTACAGCACGATCGGCAGCGCGATCACGAGCGCGACGAGCATCGTGACTTTCATCGGCACGAAGAACGAGCCGGTGACGTCGGTCACGATCATCCTGCCGCCCTTCGGCAGGTTCTCCATCAGCGGCCGCGCGAGCAGCCGGAAAATGTCGGGCGCCCAGTACACGAGCCCGAGGAACACGACGATCACGGCCAGCCCCGCGCGGATGATGCGATCGCGAAGCTCGACGAGATGGGAAATGAAGGTTTCTTCCGGGGCGTCGCCCGGATTCTGCTGGGGGTCGCTCACACCGGCCCTCGGTAGGATTGACGAGCGAGCATGCGCTCGGCTCAGAAGAAGCGCGTCGGCCGGCGCAGGCTGGCCGGCTGATGGCGCGCGACACGCGCGGCGCCCGACTGCACGTGCGTGCGGCGGGTCGTCGCGCGCTTGTACCAGACAGGCGTCGCCGCCTGTTTCACACGCCAGTTGCGACGCTTCGGCGCGAGCGCGGCCATGCTGCCGCGCCACGACGGCGCCGCGGGCGTGTCGGAGCCGTACGTGCCGGCATCGACCGAGCCTTCGTTAGGACCGCCGACCGCGGAGTTCCACGTGTCGTTCAGTTCCTTCTCGTGCTCGCGCAGGTTGTCGTGAATCGTCGTCTCGACATTGCGCGCGGCCGACTCGAAATCGGTCTTCATCGTCCGCAGCGCGTCGAGTTCGATTTCGCGCGAGACCTCGGCCTTCACGTCGTTGATGTACCGCTGCGCGCGGCCGAACAATGCGCCGGCCGTACGCGCGACGCGCGGCAGGCGCTCGGGGCCGAGCACCACGAGCGCGACGACGCCGATCAGCGCCATCTTCGAAAGACCGAGATCCAGCATTGCGAATGCCTGTCAGCGTGCCGGCGTTACGCCTTGTTCGAGTCGGAACGCGTCGTTTCCTTCGCGTTGACGTCGACCGAACCCGAACGCGGCAGTTGCTGCGTGTCCGCCGGAGTCTCGCCTTCCTTCATGCCGTCCTTGAAACCCTTCACGGCGCTGCCGAGGTCGTTGCCGATGTTGCGCAGCTTCTTCGTACCGAAAACCAGCGCGACGATCAGCAGCACGATCAGCCAGTGCCAAATGCTCAATCCACCCATGATGAAACCTCTCCTCAACCACGCCGCGTCGCGGCGCAAATCGCCGGCGGCACGCCGGCTTCGACTATCGATGCGGGGAAACGCCCCGCCACGTCAACCCATCCGCAGCCACGGGCGCGGGCCGGCCAGGATGTGCGCGTGCAGGTGGTAGACCTCCTGCCCGCCGCCGGGGCCCGTGTTGATCACCGTACGAAAACCGGTTTCGCCCCCCGTGTACGCAACGCCGAGCTGGTCGGCCAGACGGGCGACCAGCAGCATCAGCCGGCCGAGCATCGGCGCATCGGCCTCGCTCGCCGCCGACAGCGTCGGCACATGCCGGCGCGGAATCACGAGCACGTGCGTCTCGGCCGCCGGGCGGATGTCGCGGAACGCGACGAATTCGTCGTCCTCGTGCACCTTCGTGCTCGGGATCTCGCCCGCCGCGATCTTGCAGAACAGGCAATTCGGATCGTGACTCATGTTGCTCCTGCGAAACGCCCGCGCGCCGGTCAGAACCAGGCCTGCGGATCGAGCGTCTTGTTGTCGTTCAGGTACAGCCAACCTTTGATGATACGGTACAGCGTCCAGATCCATGTGACAAACATGACGACGAATCCCACCACCACGAACATCAGCGCGAAGCCGATCACGTAAGCGATCAGCGCGCGCCAGAACGTGCGGATCTGCCACTCGAAATGGTCGGCGTACGGCGTGCCGGCCACGTCGCCGCGCTTCACGTAGTTGATGATGATCGCGATGATCCCGGTGACGCCGCCCGTCAGCCAATGAATCGCGTAGAGGCCGTACAGCACATGCGTCAGCGTGCGCAGACCTGCCAGCCGCTCGGCGTCCGCTGCGCCCGGCACCGACGGTGTCGGAAACTGGCTCGGCGTATCGGTCATGATGCTACCCCCGTTAGATGACAATTCTTACAGCTTACCGCACTGTCGCCGGCGCGGCAGGCCGCGCGTCGTCACCCGCCATTTTCCTCGCGCTCGCGACGCTTGCGCAGCGCTTTTTCCTCGATGCCCGACAGACCTTCGCGACGCTCGAGTTCGGCGATCACGTCGGCCGGGCTCAGGTCGAAATGCGACAGCATCACCAGGCAGTGGAACCACAGGTCGGCCACCTCGCCGACCAGCGCCGTCGGCGCGCCGCCCTGGCGCACGTCCTTCGCGGCCAGCACGACTTCGGTCGCCTCTTCGCCGATCTTCTTCAGCACCGCGTCGTCGCCCTTGTGAAACAGGCGCGATACGTACGATTGTTCGGGGTCGCCGCCCTTGCGGCTATCGATCACGGCCGCGAGGCGCAGCAGCGTGTCTTCGGTCGATTGCGTCATTTGTAGATGTGTTCGGGGTCTTTCAGCACCGGATCGACCGCGACCCAGTCGCCGCTGTCCACGGTGCCTTCGAATTTCTGGAAGAAGCACGAATGCCGGCCGGTGTGGCATGCGATGCCCGACACCTGCTCGACCTTCAGCAGCACGACGTCCTCGTCGCAGTCGAGCCGCACCTCGTGCACGTGCTGCACGTGGCCCGACTCCTCGCCCTTGAACCACAGGCGCTTGCGCGAACGCGAATAGTAGACCGCGCGCTGCGTCTCGATCGTCTTCGCCAGGGCCTCGCGGTTCATCCACGCGAACATCAGCACGTCGTTCGTCGACGCTTCCTGCGCGATCACCGGCACGAGGCCGTTGTCGTCCCAGCGGACCTTGTCGAGCCACGCGGGCAGGGATTTCGTTTCCGTATTCATCACAGCCTCACCGGAATGCCCTGGTCGGCCATGAAGCGCTTCGCCTCGCCGACCGTGTGCTCGCCATAGTGGAAGATGCTCGCGGCCAGCACGGCATCGGCGCGGCCGTCCTTGATGCCGTCCGCGAGGTCCTGCAGCGAGCCCACACCGCCCGACGCAATCACCGGCACCGGCACCGCGTCCGACACGCCGCGCGTGAGTGCGAGGTCGAAGCCGGACTTCGTGCCGTCGCGATCCATGCTCGTGAGCAGGATCTCGCCCGCGCCGAGCTCGGCCATCTTGCGCGCCCATTCGATCGCGTCGAGGCCCGTGCCCTTGCGGCCGCCGTGCGTGAACACTTCCCAGCGCGGCGCCTCGCCGTCGGCCGACACGCGCTTCGCGTCGATCGCGACGACGATGCACTGCGAGCCGTACTTGTCGGCCGCGTCGCGCACGAGCTGCGGGTTCGCGACCGCCGACGAATTCATGCTGACCTTGTCCGCGCCGGCGTTCAACAGGCGTCGCACGTCCTCGACGGCGCGCACGCCGCCGCCGACGGTCAGCGGAATGAACACCTGCGACGCGACGGCCTCGATGATCGGCAGGATCAGGTCGCGCTGGTCGGAGGTCGCGGTGATGTCGAGGAAGGTCAGTTCGTCGGCGCCTTGTTCGTCGTAGCGGCGCGCGATTTCGACGGGGTCGCCGGCGTCGCGCAGCTCGACGAAATTGACGCCCTTGACGACACGCCCGGCAGTCACGTCCAGGCAGGGGATGATGCGTTTAGCTAGAGCCATGATGTTGCGCCAAATGCCGCGCTGGGACGGCCGGTTACGGAAGCCTCGCGCGAGGCCTCCGGTGGAGCCGCCCGCGGGCAGCCCCGGCAAACGGAACAACCGCGGTTACGCGTTGTCGAGTTCGCCGTTCAGTTCGTCCGCGCGCTTTTGCGCGGCCGCGAAATCGAGATCGCCGGAGTAGATCGCACGGCCGCAGATCACGCCTTCGACGCCATGCTCTTCCACTTCGCACAGGTGCTCGATGTCCGTGAGGTTCGACAGGCCGCCGCTGGCGATCACCGGAATGCCGACCGCCTGCGCGAGCTTCACGGTCGCCTCGATGTTGATGCCCTGCAGCATCCCGTCGCGGCCGATGTCCGTGTAGACGATCGACTCGACGCCGTAGTCCTCGAACTTGCGCGCGAGATCGATCACTTCGTGGCCGGTCAGCTTGCTCCAGCCGTCGGTCGCGACCTTGCCGTCCTTCGCGTCCAGCCCGACGATGATGTTGCCGGAGAACGCGGTGCACGCGTCCTGCAGGAAGCCGGGGTTCTTCACGGCGGCAGTACCGATGATCACGTAGGACAGGCCGGCGTCGAGATACTTCTCGATCGTCTCGAGGCTGCGAATGCCGCCGCCGAGCTGTACGGGGATTTCATCGCCGACTTCGTCGAGGATCGCTTCGATCGCCTCGAGATTCTTCGGCTTGCCGGCGAATGCGCCGTTCAGGTCGACGAGATGGAGCCGCCGGGCGCCGAGATCGACCCACTTGCGGGCCATCGCCGCCGGGTCCTCGGAGAAAATCGTGGCCTGGTCCATATCGCCCTGTTTCAGGCGCACACACTGACCGTCTTTGAGATCGATGGCCGGAATCAGCAACATAGCAATCGGGTGTCGTCGTGGAAAATGAAAAGAATCCGGCGCGTACCGGCCAAACCGGTGCCGCGCCGTCTCGCTAGTTTAGTACAACTCTTTCGGCGCTTAAGCGGGCAAGCCCCGCGCGACGGGCCGTTCGGCCCGGTCGACTGTGGCTCGCACACCACGTTTACGGCTTCCAGTGTACGAAGTTGCGATACAGACGCAACCCGACCTCCGCGCTTTTCTCGGGGTGGAATTGGGTCGCGAAGAGGTTGTCCCGCGCGACCGCGGACGTAAACGGCGCGCCGTATGCCGTTTCGCCGACCGTGTGCGCCGGGTTCTCCGGGCTCACGTAATAGCTGTGCACGAAGTAGAAATACGCGTCGTCGGGCACGCCGTCCCACAGCGGGTGCGGCTGCGACTGGTGCACGCGGTTCCAGCCCATCTGCGGCACCTTGAAGCGCGAACCGTCGTCCTGCAGGCGGCCTTCGAGCTCGAAACGCACGACCTTGCCGGGCAACAGGCCGAGGCCCTTCGTGTCGCCTTCCGCGCTCCAGTCGAACAGCATCTGCTCGCCGACGCACACGCCGAGCAGCGGCTTCGTGCGCGACGCCTCGATCACGGCCTCCTGCAGCCCCGATTCGCCGAGGCAGCGCATGCAGTCGGGCATCGCGCCCTGGCCGGGCAGCACGACGCGGTCGGCCGCGCGAATCGCGGCCGGCGTATCGACGATCGCCACGTCGGCGGCCGGTTCGGCCTTCTTGAGCGCCTGCGCGACCGAGCGCAGGTTGCCCATCCCATAATCCACAATCGCAATCGAAGTTTTCATCTCAGTGCAGGCAGTAGCGCCCTCAGTCCATTGACGATGAATTCCACCGCCAGCGCCGACAGCATCAGACCCATCAGCCGCGTGGCGATGTTGATGCCGGTGCGGCCGATCCAGTTCGCGATCGGCTCGGCAAGCCGCATCGCGAAGAAACACAGCAGAGCCAGGACCGCGCCGATCGCGACGAGCCCGGCTCGCTCATACCAGTGACGCGAGTTCGCCGCATAGACGATCGCCGTGCTGATCGAGCCGGGGCCCGTGAGCAGCGGAATCGCCAGCGGCACGACCGCGATGTTGTCCTTCAGCTCTGCCTCGTGGCGCTCCTCCGGCGTCGATCGCGTGTTGCCGATCTGCGCGTTCAGCATGTTGATCGCCATCAGCAACATGATGATCCCGCCGCCCACTTCAAGGGAGCCGACCGAAATGCCGAAGAAGTCGATGATCTGCTGCCCGAGCAGCGTCGTCACCGTCATCACGCAGAACACCGACACCGACGCGATCCGGATCGTGCGGCGCCGCTCGATGTCCGACTGCTGCGCCGTCAGGCTCAGGAAGAACGGCACCGCGCCGATCGGGTTGATCAGCGCCAGCAGCGAAATGAACGATTTGAGCAGATCCATCGCAAGCCGGCGCGCCGCGCCGAAGCGGTGAGGTTGTCGTTGGCGTCCTGTCCGTTCGGAAGTTAGAGGCTGCCCTTCGTCGACGGAATCTGCCCCGCCGCACGCTCGTCGAGCTCCACCGCCCCACGCAGCGCCCGGCCGAACGCCTTGAACACCGTTTCGAGCTGGTGGTGCGCGTTGATTCCGCGCAGGTTGTCGATGTGCAGCGTGACGCCCGCGTGGTTCACGAACCCGCGGAAGAATTCGATGGACAGGTCGACGTCGAAGGTGCCGATCCGCGCACGCGTGAACGGCACGTGGAATTCGAGACCCGGCCGGCCCGAGAAGTCGATCACGACGCGCGACAGCGCCTCGTCGAGCGGCACGTACGAATGGCCGTAGCGGCGGATGCCCTTCTTGTCGCCGATCGCCTTCGCGACAGCCTGACCAAGCGTGATGCCGACGTCCTCGACCGTGTGGTGGTCGTCGATATGCGTATCGCCATGCGCTTCGACCTCGAGATCGATCAGACCATGTCGCGCGATCTGGTCGAGCATATGGTCGAGAAACGGCACGCCGGTGGCCAGCTTCTGCCGGCCCGTCCCGTCGAGATCGAGCTTCACACGGATCTGCGTTTCGCTGGTATTGCGAACGACTTCCGCCACACGCATGGCAATTCCTTGAATGGGTCTGATGTAAATGGGGATTGATCGTCGCGCGCCGCCGCGCCCTGGGCTCAACCGGGCAGCGCGAGTTTCAAAGCAGCCAGCAGGCGCGCGTTTTCGTCGGGAGAACCGACGGTCAGCCGCACGCATTCGGACAGCAACGGATGCATTTTACTCACGTTTTTGACCAGCACCCGCTCCGTGAGCAGCGCATCGAACACGGCGGCCGCGTCCGGCACGCGCACCAGCAGGAAATTGCCGGCGCTCGGGAACACCGTCGCACCCGGCAGCGCGGCAACGGCCTGCGCGAGGCGCGTGCGTTCCGCACGCAATTCGGCCGCCTGCGCGTCGAGCACGTCGAGGTGGTCGAGCAGGAAATCGGCGGTCGCCTGGGTCAGCACGTTGATGTTGTACGGCGGGCGCACCTTGTCGAACTCGGTCAGCCACGCCGGCAGGCCGGCGAGATAGCCAAGGCGGATCCCCGCGAGGCCGAGCTTCGACACCGTGCGCATCACGACGACGTTGTCGAACTCGGCGGCGCGCGGCAGCCACGAGCGCTCCGCGAACGGCTGGTACGCCTCGTCGATCACGATCAGGCTGTGCCGCGCGGCCGCGATGATCCGCTCGACGTCGGCTTCGTCGTACAGCGTGCCGGTCGGGTTGTTCGGGTAAGCGAGGTAGACGAGCGCGGGCCGATGCTCGGCGATCGCGGCGATCATCGCGTCGGCGTCGAGCGTCAGGTCGGCCTTGAGCGGCACGCCGACGAATTCGAGCTGCGCGAACTTCGCCGACAACTCGTACATCACGAAGCCCGGCACCGGTGCGAGCACCTTCGCGCCCGGCTTCGCACACGCCACCGACATCATGCTGATGATTTCGTCCGAGCCGTTACCGAGCAGCACGTCGCATGCGGCCGGCACGCCCATCGCACGGCGCAGCTTGTCGAGCAGCGCGCCCGGGCGCGGCGCCGGGTAGCGGTTCAGCGCGACCTGCGCGAGGCGTTCGCCGAGCGCCGCCGCAAGCGGCGCCGGCAGCGAATACGGGTTCTCCATCGCGTCGAGCTTCACGAAGCCGCTCGCGTCGGGCACCGGGTAGCTCGTCATCGCGAGCACGTCGCGGCGGATGATGTCTTGTGGCGTCGTCATGGTCTCAAGCCGGCGTGCGTCGCGCCGGCGTCAAATGGTCGGCAAGGCGGCGGCTGCCGCCCTGCGCTGGGTCTCCTCGTCGACCGGAACCGCTGCGTCGGCATCGGCTCCGGCGCGCGTCACCCCTTCATCCGGAGCTCGGCGCTACGCGCGTGCGCCTGCAACCCTTCGCCGTATGCGAGCTCGGAGGCGATCTCGCCCAGCGTCTGCGCACCTTCGGCGCTGACTTCGATCAGGCTCGAACGCTTGATGAAGTCGTACACGCCGAGCGGCGACGAGAACCGCGCGGTGCGCGACGTCGGCAGCACGTGGTTCGGGCCCGCGCAGTAGTCGCCGAGGCTTTCGCTCGTGTAGCGGCCGAGGAAGATCGCGCCGGCGTGGCGGATTTGCTGGCCCCATTGCTGCGGCTCCAGCGCGGAAATCTCGAGGTGCTCCGGCGCGATGTCATTCGCGATCCGGCACGCTTCGGCCATATCGCGCACCTTGATCAGCGCGCCGCGGCCTTCCAGCGACGCGCGGATCACGTCCCGGCGCGGCATCGTCGGCAACAGCTCGTCGATCGCCTTCTCGACGCGCTCGAGGAACGCGGCGTCCGGGCACAGCAGGATCGACTGCGCGAGCTCGTCGTGTTCGGCCTGCGAGAACAGGTCCATCGCGACCCAGCTCGGATCGGTCGTGCCGTCGCACAGCACGAGGATTTCCGACGGGCCGGCGATCATGTCGATGCCGACCGTGCCGAACACGCGGCGCTTCGCCGACGCGACGTATGCATTGCCCGGCCCGCAGATCTTGTCGACCGGCGGCACCGTGGCCGTGCCGTACGCGAGCGCGCCGACCGCCTGCGCGCCGCCGATCGTGAACACGCGATCGACGCCGCCGAGCAGCGCCGCGGCGAGCACGAGGTCGTTCTTCACGCCGTCCGGGGTCGGCACGACCATCACGATCTCGCCGACGCCCGCGACGCGCGCGGGAATCGCGTTCATCAGCACCGACGACGGATACGCGGCCTTGCCGCCCGGCACGTACAGGCCGACGCGGTCGAGCGGCGTGACCTTCTGGCCGAGCACCGTGCCGTCGCTTTCCGTGTACTGCCAGCTATGGGTGCCGCACTCGATCTTCTGTTTCTCGTGATACGCACGCACGCGCGCGGCAGCGGCTTCCAGCGCCGCGCGCGACTTCGGCGCGAGGCCGTCGAGCGCCGTCTGCAGCGCGTCCTGCGGCAGCTCGAGCGCGGCGACGCTGCTCGCGTCCAGCCGGTCGAAGCGGTTCGTGTACTCGAGCACCGCGGCGTCGCCGCGCGACTTCACGTCGGCGAGAATCTTCGCGACCGACTGCTCGATCGCTTCGTCCTCGCTCGCCTCGAACGCGAGCACCGCACGCAGCGCGGCGTCGAAGCCCTCGCTCGTCGAATCGAGTTTGCGGATGGTGATGGCCATGGGAATTCCGTTACGGTGATGCGCTCAATTGCCATTCTGCGACGCGCGTTCGAACGCGTCGAGAATCGGCTTGAGCGCCGTGCGCTTCAACTTCAGCGCAGCCTGGTTCACGACGAGGCGCGACGAGATCGCCATGATCTCCTCGACCTCGACCAGATTGTTCGCCTTCAGCGTGCCGCCCGAACTGACGAGGTCGACGATCGCGTCGGCCAGCCCGACCAGCGGCGCGAGTTCCATCGAGCCGTACAGCTTGATCAGGTCGACGTGCACGCCTTTCGCGGCGAAGTGTTCGCGTGCCGTTTCGACGTATTTGGTCGCGACCCGCAGGCGCGCGCCCTGGCGCACCGCGTTCGCATAGTCGAAACCGGCCGGCACGGCCACCGACATCCGGCAGCGCGCAATGTTCAGGTCGATCGGCTGGTACAGACCCGAGCCGCCGTGCTCGACCAGCACGTCCTTGCCGGCCACGCCGAAATCGGCCGCGCCGTATTCGACGTAGGTCGGCACGTCGCTCGCGCGCACGATGATCACGCGCAGGTTCGGATCGGTCGTCGGCAGGATCAGCTTGCGCGACGTTTCCGGATCCTCGGCCACCTGCACGCCGGCGGCCGCCAGCAGCGGCAGGGTTTCCTCGAAAATCCGGCCCTTCGACAGGGCGAGGGTCAGCGGCGCGGTCATGCTTGGCTCCCGGAGAGGCGGCGCACGTTCGCGCCGACGGCGGTCAGTTTGGTTTCCATGCGGTCGTAGCCGCGGTCCAGGTGATAGATGCGGTCGACGAGCGTTTCGCCTTCGGCCCGCAGCCCGGCAATCACGAGGCTCGCCGATGCGCGCAGGTCGGTCGCCATCACGTTCGCGCCGGACAGCTTGGCGACGCCGGTCACGAGCGCCGTGTTGCCGTCGATCGTGATGTTCGCGCCGAGCCGGTTCAGCTCCTGCACGTGCATGAAGCGGTTCTCGAAAATGGTCTCGACAACCTGCGCGGTGCCCGTCGCGACCGAATTGAGGGCCATGAACTGCGCCTGCATGTCGGTCGGAAACGCCGGGTATTCCGACGTGCGGATCGTCACCGCCGACGGGCGGCGGTCCATCTTCACGCGCAGCCAGCTGTCGCCTTCCTCGATCGACACGCCCGCCTCGCGCAGCTTGTCGATCACCGCGTCGAGGATGTGCGGACGCACGCCCGTCAGCATCACGTCGCCGCCCGCCGCCGCGACCGCGCACAGGAACGTGCCGGCCTCGATGCGATCGGGAATCACCGAATGGCGTGCGCCATGCAGCCGTTCGACACCCTGGATCACGAGGCGGTCGGTGCCGATGCCGTCGATTTTCGCGCCCATCGCGACCAGCAGGTGCGCGAGATCGCTCACTTCCGGTTCGCGGGCAGCGTTCTCGATCACCGTCTCGCCGTCGGCGAGCGTCGCGGCCATCAGCAGGTTTTCCGTCCCCGTCACCGTGATCATGTCGGTCACGATGCGCGCACCCTTCAGGCGCTTCGCGCGCGCTTCGATGAAGCCGTGCTCGATGCTGATCTCGGCGCCCATCGCCTGCAGGCCCTTGATGTGCTGGTCGACCGGCCGCGCGCCGATCGCGCAGCCGCCCGGCAGCGACACCTTCGCCTCGCCGAAGCGCGCGAGCAGCGGCCCGAGCACGAGGATCGACGCGCGCATCGTCTTCACGAGTTCGTACGGCGCCACGAGGTTGTCGACGCGCGACGCATCGAGCCGCACGCGGCAGCCGTCAGTCTCGCTCTTCACGCCCATCTGGTTCAGCACCTTCAGCGTGGTGCGCACGTCCTTCAGGTTCGGCACGTTGTCGAGTTCGACCGGCTCGGCGCTGAGCAGCCCCGCGCACAGGATCGGCAGCGCGGCGTTCTTCGCGCCCGACACGACGATCTCGCCCGACAACCGGCGACCGCCTTCGATCACCAGCTTGTCCATCCCATGTCCCTGCGATTCCCCGTTGGCGGCCGGGTGTGCCGTGGCGACGCTCTGGACGGCGTCGCACTCGTTGACGGTGACTTGCACTCAGTGGTTCCGGTTATGCGTTCTGCCATTCGGCGGGCGTCAGCGTCTTCATGCTGAGCGCGTGAATTTCCTGCTTCATGCGATCGCCGAGCGCCGCATAAACGAGCTGGTGCCGCTGGATCGGCCGCTTGCCTTCGAAGGCCGCCGACACGATCGTCGCGAAGAAATGCTGGCCGTCGCCTTCGACTTCCAGATGAGTGCAGGCGAGACCGCCGGCAATGTATTGCTTGACCTGTTCGGGAGTCGGCAACATGAGAGGCTCCTGTCGGCGCGCGCCGCCCGTGGCGGCCGCCACCGTCGATATCAATGACGCAGTTTGTAGCCGGTCGCGAGCAGCCGCATCGCGAACATCGCGAGCAGCACAAAGAAACCGGTGACGATCGCGAGGCTCGCGAGCGGGTTGATGTCGGACGCGCCGAAGAACCCGTAACGGAAGCCGTCGATCATGTAGAAAAACGGGTTGAGACGCGAGATCTCGCGCCACACGGGCGGCAGCGAGTGCGTCGAATAGAACACGCCGGACAGGAACGTCAGCGGCATGATCAGGAAGTTCTGGAACGCGGCGAGCTGGTCGAACTTCTCGGCCCAGATCCCGGCGATCAAGCCGAGCGTGCCGAGGATCGCCGAGCCGAGCAGCGCGAACGCGATGATGAACAACGGCGCCGCGAAATGCATCGGGACAAACCAGATCGTCACGACGAATACGCCCGCGCCGACCGCGAGCCCGCGCACGACGGACGCGAGCACGTACGCGCCGAAGATGTCGAGGTACGACAGCGGCGGCAGCAGCATGAACACGAGGTTGCCGGTGATCTTCGACTGGATCAGCGACGACGAACTGTTCGCGAACGCGTTCTGCAGCACGCTCATCATCACGAGGCCCGGCACGAGAAAGCTCACGTACTCGACGCCCGGATACACCTCGACGCGGCCCGACAGCGCGTGGCCGAAGATCGTCAGATACAGCAGCGCCGTCACGATCGGCGCGCACACCGTCTGGAACGACACCTTCCAGAAGCGCAGCAGCTCCTTGTAGAACAGCGTTCGAAAACCGCTTCCCGGCACTCGCCGGGCCGCCCCGCGAGTGGCGGGCGTCCCCTCGGGAGGCAGCGAACGAAGTTCGCGTGGGGATTGTTGATTCATGCCAGACCCTCGATCACCTCGGCCCCGTTCATCACCTGGACGAACACATCCTCGAGGTCGGCCTTGCGGACCTCGATCTCGTCGAACGTGCAGCCCGCCGCGCGGCATTGCGCGAGGATCCGCTCGACATCGTCGTAGCTCGTCAAGCGCAGCAGGTGCTCGCCCGGCGCACGGGCAGCCGGGTCGGACTCCAGCCCGCGCAGCTCGGACGGCAGCGCGCCGGTCCCGAGGCGCAGGTACAGCTGCAGCCCCGCGAAGCGGCGCAGCAGCGCGTCGGTGCGGTCGAGCGCGACCACTTCGCCACGGCGCAGCATCGCGATGCGGTCGCACAGCGACTCGGCTTCCTCGAGGTAATGGGTGGTCAGCACGATCGTGTGGCCCTCGCGGTTCAGGCGCGAGATGAACTTCCACAGCGTCTGGCGCAATTCGACGTCGACGCCGGCGGTCGGCTCGTCGAGCACGATCACGGGCGGCCGGTGCACGAGCGCCTGCGCGACCAGCACGCGGCGCTTCATCCCGCCCGACAGCGCGCGCATGTTCGCGTCGGCCTTCTCGGTGAGGTCCAGATTGGCCATCACTTCGTCGATCCAGTCGTCGTTGCGGCGCAGCCCGAAATAACCGGACTGGATCCGCAGCGTCTCGCGGACGGTGAAGAACGGGTCGAACACGAGTTCCTGCGGCACGACGCCGAGCGCGCGGCGCGCATCGCCGAAGTCCTTGACGACGTCGTGGCCGCGCACCGAGATACTGCCTTCATCGGCCCGGGCAAGCCCGGCGAGGATACTGATGAGCGTGGTCTTGCCTGCGCCGTTCGGGCCGAGCAGACCGAAAAACTCGCCTTCCTCGACCGACAGACTGACGCCCTTGAGCGCCTGAAGCGATTTGTAGCGCTTCTTGACGTGACGGATTTCTATGGCTGACATGACTGTGCGCGGCGCAAGGGCCGCGACGCCTATTCTGTGCTTGCTGCGAAAGAAAATGGGGGCCGGACGCCGATTGGCTGCCCCGCAAAACGCTTGATTATAGGGCAAACCGGCAGGTGGGGCCGGCGCAGGAGGTGCGCGGCCTGAAGCGTGCGCGCGCCGGCTGGCGCGGTAGGCTTCGATCGGGCAGGGTCAATGTCGCCCGGTGCCGTCGATGAGGGCGTCGACGCCATAGGCGCGCGCCAGGCTGGCGAGCTTCGGGGGGAGATTGACGATGTCGAGGGTCGCGCCGCGCGCTTTGGCGGCACGTTGCCATGCGAGCAGCACGGCGAGCGCCGACGAGTCGAACTGCGTCAGCGCCGCGCAATCGACGGCGGTCGCGCCCGCGCCGATACGCGCAAGACCGTCCGCGAGCGCGGACTTCGCGCTCGCGACGGTCAGCGAAGAGCCTGCTTCGAAGCCGCTCACGACGCCTGCTTGCCGGAGGCAAGTTGCTGGTTGCGCTGCGTCAGGAACTGGATCAGGCCGTCCACGCCGCTTTGCTGGATCTTCTCGTTGAACTGCTGCTGGTACGTCTGGATCAGCCACGCGCCGAGCACGTTCAGGTCATAGACCTTCCAGCCATTCGCCGACTTGTACAAGCGATAGTCGATCTGGACCGGCTGACCGTTGTTCATCGCGACCGTCTTCACCACCACGTCGGTGTCGGCCGGATCGGCGCGGAACGGCGGGTACTGGATCTGCTGGTCCGGCTTCAACTGCGCGAGCGCGCCCGAATACGTGCGGATCAGCAGCAGCTTGAACTGCTCCTGGACCTGCTGTTGCTGCTCGGCCGTGGCCGCGCGCCAGTTGCGCCCCATCGCGAGCTGCGTGGTGCGGCGGAAATCGGTGTACGGCAGGATGTCCTTGTTGACGATCGTAATGATGCGGTTGGTGTCGCCCTGCTTGATCGTCTGCTGCTTGACTTCGTCGAGCACCTGCTGCGTCGCCGTCTTGATCAGCGCCTGCGGGTTCGACTGGTCGACTTGCGCGTGAGCTGCGCTGCCGAACGAGAACAGCGCCGCGAAAACGGGGATCAGGAACAGTTTTTTCATCATAGTGACCTGCATGAAGAGTCGATGCGAAGGTTGGAGCCGGTAGCTTACGCGCAAGTTCGCGTGCGCTACCGACTGAATCGTTTCCGGCTGTAACGAATGTAAGTTGGTCAGTGCAGCTTGATGCTCGGGAAACGAATCCCGCCCGGTGCGGGCGGCGTCATCTGCATGGCCGGCACGTTCGTCGCGCTGGCCGGGTTCGGTGCTTCGGCACTGCCCGACGCCGGTACGGCAACGGCCGCGCCCGATGCGCCGGCCGGTGCCGTCGCGCCGGCTGCCGCCGGTGCCGCGCCATCGTCCGGCAAGTCGTACTTCGGCAGCGCATCGTTGCTCGACGCCGTCGAGGCCTCGCCGCGCGCGTTGTCGATCAGCATCTGGCGGCGCTGCAGGTACGCGTTGCGCACGAACGAATACTTGTCGAGCGCCGCGGCATCCAGCACGTCGCCCGCGCCGAGCAGGTTCGCACGCGTGTTGACGAGGTTGACGCCGAACAGGCCCCAGCTCACGCCGTCCGGCTTCACGTAGGTGAGCGGGTTGCCGACGTAGTCGACGCCCAGGCCTGCCGTGTCGCGCAGCGTGCTCGGGCCGAGCAGCGGCAGCACGAGATACGGGCCCGACGGCATGCCGTAGCGGCCCATCGTGATCCCGAAATCGGCCGTGTGCTTCGGCAGTTTCGCAATCGTCGCGACGTCGAACAGGCCGCCGACGCCGAACACCGTATTGATCACGACGCGCATGATGTCGCCGACGCCGTCCGCGATTCGCAGCTGCACGATGTTGTTCGCGGCGATATAGACGTCGCCGATGTTCGAGAAGAAGTTCGTCACGCTGTCGCGCACCGGCTGCGGCACCACGTACTGGTAGCCCTTTGCGACCGGTTTCAGCGCGTACGTGTCGACCGTGTCGTTGAACTTGTACATCGACCGGTTGAAGCCTTCGAGCGGATCGCCCTTGGTCGGCGTCTGCACGGTCGCGCAACCGCTCAACGCGGCGACTGCCGCCACCGCGAGCGCGGCGTGCCTGATGCGGATCGTCTGCATGGTCATTCCCTCTTGTCTTTCTCTCGTGTGGTTATTGGGCAGCCGAGCCGGACACCGCGGAGGCCGGCACCGCGACCGGCGCGGGTGCCGCCGGCGCGGCCGAGGCCCCGGACGCCGGCTTCGCACCACCCGCGTCGGCTGCCTTGCTGTACAGGAACTGGCCGATCAGGTTCTCGAGCACGATCGCCGACTGCGTCATCGTGATCGTATCGCCCGCCTTCAGCATTTCGGTGTCGCCGCCCGGATCGAGGCCGATGTACTGCTCGCCGAGCAGGCCCGACGTCAGGATCTTCGCCGACGAATCCTTCGGGAACGGATACTGACCGTCGATATCGATCGTCACCAGCGCTTGGTAAGTGTTGGTATCGAAGCCGATCGACTTCACGCGGCCGACCACGACGCCCGCGCTCTTCACGGCGGCGCGCGGCTTCAGTCCGCCGATGTTGTCGAATTTCATCCTCACCGAGTAGGTCGGCTGAAACGACAGCGAGCTCATGTTGCCGACCTTGAGCGCCAGGAATAGCACCGCAAGGAAGCCCACCACCACGAACAGGCCGACCCAGAAGTCGAGAGCAGTCTTTTTCATCGTCATCCCAAAATTTGGCTTGGCTGAGGCTTAGCTGAACATCAGCGCGGTCAGCAGGAAATCGAGGCCGAGTACGGCGAGCGACGCGAACACGACCGTCTTGGTCGTCGCGCGTGACACGCCCTCGGGCGTGGGCTTCGCTTCATACCCCTGAAACAGTGCAATGAAGGTCACGGCGAACCCGAACACGATGCTCTTGATCACGCCGTTGCCGACGTCGGCCCACACCTGGACCCCGCCCTGCATCTGCGACCAGAACGCGCCCGGATCGACGCCGATCAGCACGACCCCGACGAAATAACCGCCGAGCACGCCGACCGCGTTGAAGATCGCGGCGAGCAGCGGCATCGCGATGATGCCGGCCCACAGGCGCGGCGCGATCACCGTCTTGATCGGATCGACTGCCATCATCTCGAGCGCCGTGAGCTGCTCACCGGCCTTCATCAGGCCGATCTCGGCGGTGAGCGACGTGCCGGCGCGGCCCGCGAACAGCAGCGCGGTCACGACCGGGCCGAGCTCGCGCACCAGCGACAGCGCGACCAGCAGGCCGAGCGCCTGCTCGGACCCGTAGCGATTCAGCGTGTAATAGCCCTGCAGGCCGAGCACGAAGCCGACGAACAGGCCCGACACGGCGATGATCACGAACGAATAGTTGCCGAGAAAGTGGATCTGCTTCGTGACCAGCCGCGGCCGGCGCAGCAGCGGGAAGAATTCCAGCACGAGGCGCACGAACAGCCGCGTGCCGTAGCCCGCGCGCTCGAGGCCGCCGATGACGTAACGTCCGATCGCGCTGATCATGCGCGCCCTCCGCCGAGCCCGAAATCCGCAGCCAGCGGCGGGCTCGTGTAGTGAAATTTGAACGGGCCGTCCGGCGCGCCGTCGATGAACTGCCGCACGCTCGGGTCGGTCGACGCGCGCAGCTCGTCGGGCGTACCCTGCGCGAGCACGCCACCATTGGCCAGAAAATACACGTAGTCGGCGATCGCGAACGATTCCGGCACGTCATGCGTGACGAGGATCGACGTCGCGCCGAGTGCCTCGTTCAGCGTGCGGATCAGGTTCGCCGTGATGCCGAGCGAGATCGGATCGAGGCCCGCGAACGGTTCGTCGTACATGATGAGCTGCGGGTCGAGCGCGATCGCGCGCGCGAGCGCGATGCGGCGCGCCATCCCGCCGGACACCTCGGACGGCATCAGGTCACGCGCGCCGCGCAGACCGACCGCGTTGAGCTTCATCAGCACCAGGTCGCGGATCAGGTCTTCGGGCAGGTCGGTGTGTTCGCGCAACGCGAACGCGACGTTCTCGAACACCGACATGTCGGTGAACAGCGCGCCGAACTGAAACAGCATGCCCATCTTGCGGCGCAGCGCGTACAGGCCGTCGCGCGTCTGCGCGCCGACGTCGGCGCCGTCGAACAGCACCTGGCCGCGGCGTGCGCGCACCAGTCCGCCGATCAGGCGCAGCACGGTCGTCTTGCCGCAACCCGACCCGCCCATGACGGCGACGACCTGGCCGCGCCCGAAGCGCATGTTCAGGTTCGACAGGACGAGGCGGTCGCCATAGCCAAAGTCGACGTCGCGAAGTTCCAGCAGAGTCTCGGTAGGAGTGGGGCTCACGGAGCTGACAGTCCTTTTACGCAGAACGCCGAATTATAGGGCCTGCATTGGAATGATGTCGTGACGCCGTTCCGGGCCCTGCGGTCAATGATTGTCAAATTGTCGGGCAAAACATTGCTGCAACGCAACAATCGCCGCCCGATAATCGTCTGCGCCCGTGACCGCGCTAACCACCGCGACGCTGCCGACGCCCGTCGCCAGCACGTCCGGCAACGCGTCGAGCCCCACCCCGCCGATCGCGACGAGCGGTGCGCGCGCGCGCGCGAAGCGCGCATAGCGGGCAATCCGCGCGAGGCCTTGCGGCGGCGCCGCGACCGCCTTGGTCGCGGTCGTGTACACGGGGCCGAGCGCCAGATAGCTCGGGCGCTCGTGCAACGCGCGCAACATCTCGTAATAACCGTGACTCGACAGCCCGAGCCGCAGGCCGGCGCGCGCGATCGCGGCCAGATCGGCCGTTTCCAGGTCCTCCTGACCCAGATGTACGCCGTACGCCCCCTCTTCTATCGCGATCTGCCAGTGATCGTTGATGAACACGCGTGCATCGGGATAACGGCGCCCTGCCGCGACCGCCCGTGCGACTTCCCGGCGCAACGCGTCCGGGTTCGCGCCTTTCACGCGCAGCTGCACGGTTCGCGCGCCGCACTCGAGCACGCGTTCGACCCATTCGGCGTCGGGGACGACCGGATAGAGACCGAGTTGCGTGGGGCACGGCGGGAATGCGGGCTCGGGCGCTGCGGCCAGGCCGGCGACGCGCGGGAACCGCGCGGCATCGATCGGCCACGCATCGGCCCCGCGCGTTTCGTCGCCGTCGCGCCACGCCAGCGCGAGCACCAGCGCGTCGATCGGCGCGAAACCGCAATCGAGGAACGCCGCGAGTGCCGCGATCCAGTCGTCGGCGAGCGGATGCGCGGCTTCCAGCGCGTAGCGCACGCCGGCGGCGTGCAGCGCCGCGCCGTGCTCGCCGAACTCGATCGCGACCGCGTCCGGCGACGCGGGGCGCGATGCGGCCGACGCGCGCGCCTGCGCGGCACGATCGCCGGCCGACACGATCAGCACGTCGCCGTGGGCCGGCACGTCGGGCGCCGCGACGCACAGCCGCCACGCCGTCGTGCCGCTCGGCCAGTCGCCCAGGCGGGCGCGAATCCGCTCGGCCGCTTCGGCCAGCTCGTCGGCCGGCGGCCAGAAGGCATCGGCGAAGCGCGCGCTCATGCGCCGCCCCCGTCCTGGTGCCAGAACGGCATCCCGACGACCGGCGTGCTCGCGTGCGCGGTCTCGCGCGCATCCATCGGCCCGGCGAGATAGGCCGCACGGCCGGCCTCGACGCCTTGCGCGAACGCACGCGCCATGATTTCCGGGTGCGTGGCCTGCGACACGGCCGTGTTCAGCAGCACGCCGTCGAAACCCCACTCCATCACCTGGCACGCGTGCGACGGCACGCCGAGCCCGGCGTCGACGATCAGCGGCACGTCCGGCAGGCGCTCGCGCAGCACGCGCAGCCCGTACGGATTCACGACACCCTTGCCGGTGCCGATCGGCGCGCCCCACGGCATCAGGGCCTCGCAGCCGACGTCGAGCAGACGCCGGCCGATCACGAGATCCTCGGTGCAGTACGGCAGCACCTTGAAGCCGTCCTTGACAAGCTGCGCGGCCGCCTCGATCAGCCCGACCGGGTCGGGCTGCAGTGTGTAGTCGTCGCCGATCAGCTCGAGCTTGATCCAGTCGGTATCGAAAACCTCGCGCGCCATGTGCGCGGTCGTCACCGCCTCGGCGACGGTCTGGCAGCCGGCCGTGTTCGGCAGCAGCGGCACCGAGTGACGCTTGAGCAGATCGAAAAAGCCGGCCTCTGCGGTGCCGCCGGTCATCTGGCGGCGCAGCGCGACCGTCACCATCCCGGGGTGCGACGCGGCGATCGAATCGGACAGCGACTGCAGCGACGGGTAGCGCGACGTGCCGAGCAACACGCGGCTTGCGAAGGTTTCGCCGTACAGCGTCAGCGCGTCGGCGGAAGTGAGGGACGTCATGTCGTTTTCCTGGAAGAGCGGAGGGCGAACCGGCGGCGCTCAGCCGCCCGCGACGGGGTGCACGACGTCGAGCTTGTCGCCCGTCGCGAGCGCGCGCGCCGCATGCTGCGTGCGCGCGACGAAGTTGCCGTTCAGCGCGACCGCGTACGGCGGACGCGCGCCGTACGCGGCGAGCGCGTCGGCCACCGTTGCGCCGTCGGGCAGCGTCAGCGTCTGTTGGTTGATCTGGATATCCATGATTCCGGGTCGAATTCGGTCGGCGGCGCGCGTCAGGCCGGCTGGCGCGCGTCGTCGCGGTGATGGAGGAGCGTCGGCCAGCGCGCGGCATCGCGCCACGCGGCGAACGCGTCGGCATCGGCGAACGCGCCGCCGAGCGCGGCTTGCGCGAACGCGACCGCCGCATGCGCGACTTCCGGCGCGATCATGAAGCCGTGCCGGTACAGGCCGTTGACGGCCAGCGTCGTCGCGCCGTCCCAGATCACCGCCGGGCGGTGATCGGGCAGCGTCGGGCGGCATTGCGCGTTCAGTTCCAGGATGCGCGCCTCGCCGAACGCAGGGTGCACGGAAAACGCCGCGCTCAGCAGTTCGAGCGCCGAGCGCACGCTGACAGGCGACATGTCCTCGCCCTCCACTTCGGTCGCGCCGATCACGTACAGGTCGTCCTGTTTCGGCGCGATGTACAGCGGATAGCGCGGATGCAGCAGCCGCACGGGCCGCGTGAGCCCGATGCCTGGTGCGTACACGCGCGCGACTTCGCCGCGGATGCCCCGCAGCGCGGGAAGCGCGGATTTCGCGCCGAGCCCGCGGCAATCGATCGTGAAATGCGCGTCGGGCCGGTTCGCGTCGTCGATCGTCGCGTGCCAGTGCAGTTCGACGCCGCGTTGCGCGAGGCCCGCCGCGAGTGCGCGCAGCGCCTGCCGGTTGTCGAGCTGCCCTTCGCGCGGCAGCATCAGGCCGCGCGCGAAGCGCCCCGCGAGCGCGGGCTCGGCCGCGTCGACCTGCGCGCCGGCCAGCGCGACGAAGCCACCGTCGAACAGTTCGGCCGGCGCGTTCGCGCGCACGCGCCGCTCGAACAGCGGCGCCTCGGCGCGATCCGCGTGATGCCAGACGACGAGCGTGCCGTGCTGCTGGAAGAACACCGGTTCGGGCAGTTCCGCGAGCCATTGCGGCCAGCGCGCGAGCGATGCCGCGCCGAGCTCGGTGATCAGCAGCTCGGCGCTGGCCGCCTCGGCGAGCGGCGCGAGCATCGCGGCCGCGACCCACGCGGCCGACTGCTCGCCGTCCGGGCCACCGCGCTCGTACAGCGCGACGCGATGCCCGTCGCCCGCAAGCCGCCACGCGATCAGACGGCCGACAAGGCCGCCGCCGAGTACCGCGAAATCGGGCCGGGAAGCGTGGAGGTTCATCGCGCGCCCTCCCCGCGAACAGCGCGATCGCGTGCGACGAACGTCGACGCGCGCGCACCGTCCCGTGCGGACGCACGCGACAGCGGATCGGGAACAGCGCAAAAGACTGAAGATTGAGCGGTCATCATTCCTTCCGTAACGCGCGACGCGCGTACCCAAAAGGACGAAACCGGCAGCAAAGGCCGGCCGGGCGGGACTCGGGCGCTGACCATGTGGGATGGCAGCCAGCGCGGCCCGGCGGGATCAGAAACTTCCCTCGCCGGTATTACCCGGATCGGGTGCGAAGGGTCTTTCTCAGCCTCGCCGCGTCGCCCGGAACTGTCCGTCGGCCGCGCTCGAAGCACCCCTGTTTCGTCGTCGGCCATTAGACCATAAAAGCGGAAAGCGCCGCAAACTGTCCCCCTTGCGGCAAATTCGCCGTCGCGCCGCGCCGCTCTGGCACAATGCCCGCAGGCCGGCCGCGCGAGCGGCCGGTTGCCGCGTCACCGCCGGCCTTAAGTGCCGTTTAAGACGCGCGGGCCACCATCCGGACGCCCGCCGTCAGTCGGCACCTCGTCCCGGCATGCCGTATCGCGGCGCGCGTCCGGCTCCGCCCGGCCCGCGCGCCGGCTACTCATCAGGAAGCACATGACCCAATCGATCGATCCCGTCCGCTCCGTCTCCGACGCGCCGCAGGACGAGCGCCCGGTATCCGCATGGAGCCTCATCAAGCCCTACTGGGTGTCGTCCGAATGGAAAATCGCGTGGGGGCTGCTGGTCACGATCATCGCGATCAACCTCTGCGTGGTCTGGATCAACGTCAAGCTGAACAAGTGGAACGTGGGGTTCTACAACGCGCTGCAGTCGAAGAACGTTCACGATTTCCCCGGTCTGTTGATGCAGTTCTCGGCATTCGCGTTCGCATTCATCATCCTCGCCGTTTACGGCCGTTATCTGCGCCAGATGCTGGGGTTCCGCTGGCGCCAGTGGCTCACCGAGCGCTTCCTCGACCAATGGCTCGGCGATCGCGCGTTCTACCGGATCGAGCGCGACCGCCTCGCCGACAACCCCGACCAGCGGATCACCGATGACCTCCAGTCGTTCGCGACGGCAACGCTCACGTTGTCGCTCGACCTGCTGTCGACGGTCGTCACGCTCGTGTCGTTCATCACGATCCTGTGGTCGCTCGCGGGCGCGCTGACGATTACGCTCGGCGCGGCGCCTGTCGCGATTCCCGGGTACATGGTTTGGGCGGCCGCACTGTATGCGGTGGTCGGCTCGCTGATCATCCAGAAGGTCGGCCACCCGCTCGTGTCGATCAACTACCAGCAACAGCGCGTCGAGGCCGACTTCCGCTTCGGCTTGATCCGCGTGCGCGAGAATGCCGAGCAGATCGCGTTCTACGACGGCGAGAAAACCGAGGCCGGCACCGCGCAGACGCTGTTCGCGCGCATTCGCGACAACTGGTGGCGCGTGATGAAGTACACGAAGCGCCTCACGTTCGTCACGGCCTTCTATAGTCAGATCGCGATCATCTTCCCGCTCGTCGTCGCGGCGCCGCGCTACTTCGCGGGCGCGTTCTCGTTCGGCGTGCTGATGCAGATTGCGTCCGCGTTCGGGACCGTCAGCGATTCGTTCTCGTGGTTCATCAACAGTTACTCGACCCTGGTCGACTGGCGCGCCACCGTCAACCGTCTGCGTGAGTTCAAGCGCGTGATGGGCACGTCGCACCTGAAGGAAAGCCTGTCGCCCGCGACCGAGCATGGCGGCATCAACCTGCACTACGTCGATGCCGCGAAGCTGTCGACGTCGTCGCTGAAGCTCGCGCTGCCGAACGGCAACGCGCTCGCGAACATCGGCAACGTGACGATCGAACCCGGCTCGCGCTGGCTCGTGATCGGCAAGTCGGGTTCCGGCAAGAGCACGTTCATGCGCGCGCTCGCGGGCCTGTGGCCGTTCGGCGACGGCGCGATCGACGCGCCGGTCGGCGCGCGGATGATGTTCGTGCCGCAAACCAGCTACTTGCCGATCGGCACGCTGAAGGCCGCGCTCACCTATCCGGCCACGCCCGACGCGTTCACCGACGACGCGTGCCGCGACGCGCTGCGTGCGTGCCGCCTGGAAGACTACGTCGGGCGCCTCGACGAGACCGGCCACTGGACGCGCGTGCTGTCGCCGGGCGAACAGCAGCGTCTGGCCGGCGCACGCGTGCTGCTGCACAAGCCGGACTTCCTGTTCCTCGACGAAGCGACGAGCGCGCTCGACGCCGACAATGAAGCAAGGCTCTATCACCTGTTCGCCGAACGGCTGCCGAAGGCCGCGATCGTCAGCGTCGCGCACCGCGAGGCGCTGGCCGCGTTCCACGTCGGCACGATCAACGTCGAACGCGTGAACGACACCGACAAGGTCGCCGCTTAATCGCAAAAAAGGCCGGCGCATACCGCGCCGGCCTTCACTTTTTCGTCCTTCCCGCCTTCCCGCCTTCCAGCTTTCCCGCTACGCCGGCGCGACCGGCACCGACACGATCGGCACATGCGACACGCCGTCGTGCGACAGCCTGCTTTCAAATAACGTCAGCGCGACGAAACGCAGCGCGACCGGCCGCCCGGTCGCACCCCCGCGCGCAGGCTGCCCGTCCGCGTCGCGCGGCAGCCGCGCGAGCGTGACGTGCGGCCTGAACGGCCGGCGATCGGCCGGCAAGCCCAGTTCGTGAAGCAGCGCGGACACGTCGGCATTCAACGCCGCACAGGCGGGATCGGGCGCCAGCTCCGCGACGATCAGCCTCGCGCGCGGCAGGCTCGGCCACCACGCGATCCGCTCGACCAGCTGCAACGGCAGCGCATGCCCGGCCGCGAGTGCCGGCAGGCGCGCGGCCAGCGCATTGCACCGCTCCCGTTCGATGGCACCGATGAACGCGAGCGTCACGTGCAATTGAGCCGGCATCGTGCGCCGCGCGCCGCGGGTGACCGGCAACGCGTGCAGCGCATCGCGCGATGCCGCATCGGGCACCAGCGCGACGAATGCACGGAGCCGGTCGCCGTTCATGACTCGCGCACCGCCACGCGCGCTTCGACCACCGCGCCCTCCGAAGCCGGACGCTGCGGCAGCGGACCGTGCTCGCCCCACACGTCGGCGGGCAGCACGCTTGCAAGCTCGGGAATCGTGTTGCGCGTGAACACCGGATCGGCGACACCTTCTGCGCGCTGGCGGCGATAGTCGCGCCACGCGGCATGCGCATACTTGCCAAGCGCGAGGATCGCGACCAGGTTGATGATCGCCATCAGCCCCATGCTCGTATCGGCCATCGCCCACACGAGCGGCAGTTGCCCGACGCTGCCGAACATCACCATCCCGAGCACCGCGATGCGGAACAGCGGCAGCACGCCGCGCCGCTTCGTGATGAAGTCGACGTTGCCTTCCGCGTATGCGTAATTGCCGATCACCGACGAGTACGCGAAGAAGAAGATCGCGACGGCCATGTAGATGCTGCCCCAGTCGCCGACGTGGCTCGCGATCGCGCGCTGCGTGAGCGCCGCACCCTCCATGCCGGTGCCGAGTTCGTACTGGCCCGACAGCAGGATCACGAACGCGGTCGCGCTGCAGATCACGATCGTGTCGACGAACACGCCGAGCATCTGGATCAGCCCCTGCACGACCGGATGCCGCACGCTCGCGGTCGCGGCCGCGTTCGGTGCGCTGCCCATGCCGGCCTCGTTCGAGAACAATCCGCGCTTCACACCCATCGCGACCGCCTGGCTGACTGCATAGCCGGTCAGGCCGCCCGCTGCCTGCTCGAGCCCGAACGCGCTTTTCACGATCAGCGCGATCACGCCCGGCACCAGCGCGAAGTGCGTCGCGACCGCGTAGACCGCCAGAGCGAGGTAGCCGATCGCCATCACCGGCACGATCACCTGCGCGACCGACGCGATGCGGCGAATCCCGCCAAAGATGAGCGGCGCGGTGAGCAGCACGAGGCCGAGGCCGACCGTCTCGCGGCTCCAGCCGAACGACGTATGGAACGCGTCGGCGATCGCGTTGGCCTGCACCGCGTTGAACACGAAGCCGAACGCGAGGATCAGCGACAGCGAGAACAGCACGCCGAAGCCGCGCGAGCGCAGGCCCGTCTGGATGTAGTACGCGGGGCCGCCGCGATAGCTGCCGTCCGCGTGCGACACCTTGAAGATCTGCGCGAGCGTCGCCTCGACGAACGCCGACGACATCCCGACGAGCGCCGTCATCCACATCCAGAAGATCGCGCCCGGCCCGCCGACCGTCAGCGCGACCGCGACACCGGCGATGTTGCCGGTGCCCACGCGGCTCGCGAGGCCGGTCGCGAACGCCTGGAATGACGAGATGCTGCCCGGCTCGCCCTTGCTGCCGACCAGTTTGATGCTGAGGAACAGCGCCTTCAGCTGGATCATCCGGAACCGCAGCGTGAACCACGCGCCCACGCCGAGCAGCAGCGCGATCAGCACGTAGTTCCACAGCACACCGTTGACGGCGTCGATCAGCCCTTGTACGAATGCTTCCATTCAGAGTCCTTGTAAATGGGGTCAGTCAAATGCGGCGGCCACGCGAACGCGGCCAGCGGGCGATGATATGACAGTTTCCAAGGAATATTACAAAATGAAAGTATTCAGGATCGCGGAAACTCAACGTCCGATGTGATCAGGTTAGGCGACGCGTCGGGGAGGTGCGGGGGGATGCGACGGGGGGCGCGGCAGGGCGAGTGCATGCCCGGGGCTTGCGTGATGCCCCGGATCCTTGCTCTTTGTCACACGGTGCGTCAGGCTCGGCGAGCAGCGATCCCGAGCGGAAATGCCGCAGCGGGCGAGTCGCGATCTTTGACACCCGAAAACAGTCGCAATAGTGAATCGCCAAACAGAAATGGCGATAAAAAACGAAACTAATCTTTAAGCAGTTTTTCCCTACCCGTTAATCACGCACCCCTAGAAATGCTCGAACTCAAATAAATATAAATAACCCGGGTGAATTCGATGCAATTTATTGCGATACCGGTTGATTGCCGTTAAAGAATTCACCCGTCGACGACGCGCATGCGTCTGAGTCGGTCCGCGCGGGTCGCCGCGGGGATCCTCTGCCCGCGGCGACCGCAAACAATTCTTATGCTCGTAGCGATTGCGGCGCTCTTTCGGCGACTGCCTGGAAGGCATGGACCGGCGTCCATTGTTGTGCCTGGGTGCCGTTGTACGGGAATGCCCAGACGAGGTTGTTGGCTTGCAGACTATCGTAATGATCGTCGATCACGAGGCCGGTGTTGGCGAGTGACGTGATGTAACCGGGGCGAATGGAGATGCTCCACCGCTGCGAAGGCGCTCCGGTGAACGGGCGCAGGACCAGCGGGGTTTCGGCGGCGACCTTGCCGTTCGCGAAATCGACCGCCAGCTTGCCTCCGCCGTTCAAATCGCTGAAATCCAGAATGATGAAACCATGGGTGGGATCGTAGTCCCACAGGGTCTGCACATTCGGGTCGGTGAAGTAGCGAAGTTGCACCGGGGCATTAGGGCCGATCACGCTGCCGTCGGCATTGTTCTGGGCAACACCGAGGACGCGCGTCGGATCCTGCGCAAACTGAAACGACATCGATATATACGCCATGATTTTCTCCAAAGGGTATGAAAACCAGACCTTTCAATACGCCCGAATTAATCGGACAAAACCACTATAGGTGGCAGCAGAACCCGATTCAACGCCTATTTCGAGATAAATATCGATATTTTTGTTTTTATAAATGATCGATTTAATTGATGCCAAATAAATTATTGGCGGATCACGGAAAATCCCCGCCAATCCAATCGTCGCAGACTCGCGCCCCATAAAAAAACCGGGCGCCCTTTCGGACGCCCGGTTTTCCTCGGAACCCGCTCGCGCGCTTCAGCTTAGCGCGGCAGTTCCGAATGCCCCATCAGGTACGCGTCGACCGAGCGCGCGCACTGACGGCCTTCGCGGATCGCCCAGACGACGAGCGACTGGCCGCGGCGCATGTCGCCTGCTGCGAACACCTTGTCGACCGACGTGTAGTACGAGTGATCGCCTTCGGTCGCCGCACGCGCGTTGCCGCGTGCGTCCTTCGCGACGCCGAACGCGTCGAGCACGGGCGCTGCCGGCTGCGTGAAGCCCATCGCGAGCAGCACCAGGTCGGCCTTCATCTCGAACTCGGAACCCGGCACTTCCTGCATCTTGCCGTCCTTCCATTCGACGCGCACCGCGATCAGCTTCTCGACCTTGCCGTTCTTGCCTTCGAGACGCTTCGTCGCGACCGCCCAGTCACGCTCGCAGCCTTCCTCGTGCGACGACGACGTGCGCAGCTTGATCGGCCAGTACGGCCACACGAGCGGCTTGTTTTCCTCTTCCGGCGGCTGCGGCAGCAGCTCGAATTGCGTGACCTGCTTCGCGCCGTGACGGTTCGACGTGCCGACACAGTCCGAACCGGTATCGCCGCCGCCGATCACGATCACGTGCTTGCCCTTCGCGAGCAGCTGATCGGCGAGCTTGTCGCCCGCGTTCACACGGTTCTGCTGCGGCAGGAAGTCCATCGCGAAATGCACGCCGGCCAGCTCGCGGCCCGGCACCGGCAGGTCACGCGGCGTTTCCGAGCCGCCCGCGATCACGACCGCGTCGAACTCTTCCTTCAGCGTGTCCGGCGAGATGGTTTCCTTCGCGAGGCTGCCGATCGATTCGGGCAGCGGATCCTTGCCGATGAACACGCTGGTGCGGAACGTCACGCCTTCCGCTTCCATCTGGCGCATGCGGCGGTCGATCAGCCACTTCTCGAGCTTGAAGTCGGGAATCCCGTAACGCAGCAGGCCACCGATCCGGTCGTTCTTCTCGAACACCGTCACGTCGTGGCCGGCGCGCGCGAGCTGCTGCGCGGCCGCGAGGCCCGCGGGGCCGGAACCGACGACCGCGACCTTCTTGCCCGTCTTGTGCTCGGCCGGCAGCGGCTTCACCCAACCTTCCGCCCAGGCCTTGTCGATGATCGCGTGCTCGATCGACTTGATGCCGACCGGGTCGTTGTTGATCCCGAGCGTGCACGCTGCCTCGCACGGCGCCGGGCAGATGCGGCCCGTGAATTCCGGGAAGTTGTTGGTCGAGTGCAGAACCTCGATCGCCTGCTGCCAGTCCTGGCGGTAAACGAGATCGTTGAAGTCCGGAATGATGTTGTTGACCGGGCAGCCGTTGTTGCAGAACGGGATGCCGCAATCCATGCAGCGCGCGCCCTGAACCTTCGCATCCGCGTCGGTCAGTGCCGCGACGAATTCCTTGTAGTGCTTCACGCGCGTGAGCGGTGCTTCGTACGCCTCGTGGCGGCGTTCGAACTCCAGAAAACCGGTTGCCTTGCCCATAAGGTGCTCTTCTGTTCGGTGTATCGGGTGGGGGAGCCGCGCGCGGCAATCATGCGCGCGCGGCATTCGCTATGTCGTTCGTCGCTCAGGCGGCCAGCACTTCCTTCGCCGCCTTCTTCGCACCGATCTCGCCCAGCGCGCGCTTGTATTCGTGCGGGAACACCTTCACGAACTGGCGGCGCGCCGCGTCCCAGTTTTCCAGCAGCGACTTCGCGCGCGGCGAACCCGTGAACTGGAAATGACGCTCGATGAGCCCCTTGAGCAGCGCTTCGTCCGTCGTGCCCGCATGCCAGAGTGCGCGGTCGACCGTGCGCTCCTGCTCGGCCTGCTGCAGCACCGGCTCGAGCGCGACCATCGACTTGTT
This sequence comes from Burkholderia sp. FL-7-2-10-S1-D7, assembly GCF_001524185.1. Lineage (NCBI taxonomy): Bacteria > Pseudomonadati > Pseudomonadota > Betaproteobacteria > Burkholderiales > Burkholderiaceae > Burkholderia > Burkholderia sp. FL-7-2-10-S1-D7. The sequence goes on from NZ_LOWY01000101.1 coordinate 51,386, forward strand.
GCACTTCGCCGCGAACGTGCCTTCCGGATCGTAGATGTACGCGAGGCCGCCCGACATGCCGGCCGCGAAGTTGCGCCCCGTCTCGCCGAGCACGACGACCGTGCCGCCCGTCATGTATTCGCAGCCGTGGTCGCCCGTGCCTTCGACGACCGCCGTCGCGCCCGAGTTGCGCACGCAGAAACGCTCGCCCGCGACGCCGCGGAAGAAGGCTTCGCCTTCGATCGCGCCGTACATCACCGTGTTGCCGCAGATGATGTTTTCCTCGGACTTGCCGCGGAAGTCGTTGGTCGGTCGGATGATGATCCGGCCGCCCGACAGGCCCTTGCCGACGTAGTCGTTGCCGTCGCCGACGAGGTCGAGCGTCACGCCCTTCGCGAGGAACGCGCCGAAGCTCTGGCCGGCCGTGCCCTTCAGCTGGATGTGCACCGCGTCGTCCGCCAGGCCGTCATGGCCGTGCTTCTTCGCGATCACGCCCGACAGCATCGCGCCGACCGTGCGGTTCACGTTGCGCACCGGCTGGATGAACGACACATGCTCGCCGTTCTCGATCGCGGCCTTCGCCTTCTCGATCAGCACGTGGTCGAGCGCGCGCTCGAGGCCGTGATCCTGCACGTCGACGTGACGCGGCGCGACGTCCTCGCACTCTTCCGGCTGGTAGAACACGCGCGAGAAGTCGAGGCCCTTCGCCTTCCAGTGCTCAATGCCCTTGCGCGTATCGAGCAGGTCGGCGCGGCCGATCAGGTCGTCGAACTTCGCGATGCCGAGCTGCGCCATGATCTCGCGCACTTCCTCGGCGACGAAGAAGAAGTAGTTCACGACGTGCTCGGGCTGGCCCTTGAACTTCGCACGCAGCACCGGATCCTGCGTCGCGACGCCGACCGGGCACGTGTTCAGGTGGCACTTGCGCATCATGATGCAGCCTTCGACGACGAGCGGTGCCGTCGCGAAGCCGAATTCGTCCGCGCCGAGCAGCGCGCCGATCACGACGTCGCGGCCCGTCTTCATCTGGCCGTCGGCCTGCACGCGGATACGGCCGCGCAGGCGGTTCAGCACCAGCGTCTGCTGCGTTTCGGCGAGGCCGAGTTCCCACGGCGTGCCGGCATGCTTGACCGACGACAGCGGCGATGCGCCCGTGCCGCCGTCATGGCCGGCGATCACCACGTGATCGGCCTTCGCCTTCGCGACACCGGCCGCGACCGTGCCGACGCCCACTTCCGACACGAGCTTCACGGAGATGCTCGAGCTCGGGTTCACGTTCTTCAGGTCGTGGATCAGTTGCGCCAGATCCTCGATCGAGTAGATGTCGTGGTGCGGCGGCGGCGAGATCAGGCCGACACCCGGCACCGAGTAACGCAGCTTGCCGATGTATTCGGACACCTTGTGGCCCGGCAGCTGGCCGCCTTCGCCCGGCTTCGCGCCCTGCGCCATCTTGATCTGGATCTGGTCGGCCGACGCGAGGTACTCGGCGGTGACGCCGAAGCGGCCCGACGCGACCTGCTTAATCTTCGAGCGCAGCGAATCGCCGTCCTTCAGCGGAATGTCGCTGACGATCTCGTCGCCGATCACCGACTTCAGCGTCTCGCCCGACTTGATCGGAATGCCGCGCAGTTCGTTGCGATAGCGCTTTTCGTCCTCGCCGCCTTCGCCGGTGTTCGACTTGCCGCCGATCCGGTTCATCGCGATCGCGAGCGTCGCGTGCGCTTCGGTGCTGATCGAGCCGAGCGACATCGCGCCGGTCGCAAAGCGCTTGACGATTTCCTTCGCCGGCTCGACGTTTTCGATCGGGATCGCCTTGGTCGGCTCGACCTTGAACTCGAACAGGCCGCGGAACGTCATGTGACGCTTGGTCTGGTCGTTGATCAGGTGCGCGTATTCCTTGTACGTCTGGTACGAGTTGCTGCGCGTCGCGTGCTGGAGCTTCGCGATCGAGTCCGGCGTCCACATGTGGTCTTCGCCGCGCACGCGGTACGCGTACTCGCCGCCCGCGTCGAGCATGTCGCGCAGGACCGGGTTGTCGCCGAACGCGTCGCGGTGCAGGCGGATCGCCTCTTCCGCGACTTCGAACAGGCCGATGCCGCCGACCTTCGATGCCGTGCCCTTGAAGTACTTCTCGACGAGGTCGCTCGACAGGCCCAGCGCTTCGAAGATCTGCGCGCCCGTGTACGACATGTACGTCGAGATGCCCATCTTCGACATCACCTTCTGCAGGCCCTTGCCGACCGCCTTCGTGAAGTTGTAGACGGCCTTCTCCGGCGACAGGTCGCCCGGCAGGCCTTCGGCCATCTTCGCGAGCGTTTCCATCGCGAGGTACGGGTGCACGGCTTCCGCGCCGTAGCCCGCGAGCAGCGCGAAGTGGTGCGTCTCACGTGCCGAGCCCGTCTCGACGACGAGGCCCGTGCTCGTGCGCAGCCCTTGCTGGACGAGGTGCGTGTGGATCGCCGACGTGGCGAGCAGCGCCGGGATCGCGACGTGCTCGGCGTCGGTCTTGCGGTCCGACACGATCAGGATGTTGTAGCCCGACTTCACCGCGTCGACGGCTTCCGCGCACAGCGACGCGAGGCGCGCCTCGATGCCTTCCTTGCCCCAGGCCACCGGATAGCAGATGTTCAGTTCGTACGCGCTGAACTTGCCGCCCGTGTACTGGTCGATCGCGCGGATCTTCGCGATGTCCTTGAAGTCGAGCACCGGCTGCGACACTTCGAGACGCATCGGCGGGTTGATGTTGTTCGTGTCGAGCAGGTTCGGCTTCGGGCCGATGAACGACACGAGCGACATGACCATGTTCTCGCGGATCGGGTCGATCGGCGGGTTCGTGACCTGCGCGAACAGCTGCTTGAAGTAGTGATAGAGCGTCTTGTTCTTGTTCGACATCACCGCGAGCGGCGAGTCGTTGCCCATCGAGCCGACGGCCTCTTCACCCTGCTGCGCCATCGGCGCCATCAGGAACTTCAGGTCTTCCTGCGTATAGCCGAACGCCTGCTGGCGGTCGAGCAGCGCGGCGCCTTGCGTGCGGCCGGCCGCGACGTCCTCGGCCTTCGGCTCGATCTCGTCGAGCTTGATGCGCACGGCGTCGATCCAGCTCTTGTACGGCTTCGCGTTCGCGAGGTTGTCCTTGAGTTCCTTGTCGTCGATGATGCGGCCGTGTTCCATGTCGATCAGGAACATCTTGCCCGGCTGCAGGCGCCACTTCTTGACGATCTTCGATTCGGGGATCGGCAGCGTGCCGGCTTCCGACGCCATGATGACGAGGTCGTCGTCGGTCACGATGTAGCGCGCCGGGCGCAGGCCGTTGCGGTCGAGCGTCGCGCCGATCTGGCGGCCGTCGGTGAACGCGATCGCTGCCGGGCCGTCCCACGGTTCCATCATCGCGGCGTGGTATTCGTAGAACGCGCGGCGGTTCTCGTCCATCAGCGTGTGCTGTTCCCACGCTTCCGGGATCATCATCATCACTGCGTGCACGAGCGGATAGCCCGCCATCACGAGCAGTTCGAGACAGTTGTCGAACGAAGCCGTATCCGACTGGCCCGGATAGATCAGCGGCCAGAGCTTCGGCAGGTCGTCGCCGAGCACGTGCGACGCGATCGCGCCGGTACGCGCGTTCAGCCAGTTCACGTTGCCCTTCACGGTGTTGATCTCGCCGTTGTGCGCGATCATCCGGTACGGGTGAGCCAGTTCCCACGCCGGGAACGTGTTGGTCGAGAAGCGCTGGTGCACGAGCGCGAGCGCCGACACGACGCGCTCGTCCTGCAGGTCGCGGTAGTACACGCCGACCTGGCCCGCCAGCAGCAGCCCCTTGTAGACGACCGTGCGCGCAGACATCGACGGCACGAAGTATTCCTTGCCGTGCTTGAGCTTCAGCGCCTGGATGCGGTGGCTCGCGGTCTTGCGGATCACGTAGAGCTTCCGCTCGAGCGCGTCCGTCACCATGATGTCCTTGCCGCGGCCGATGAAGATCTGGCGGATCAGCGGCTCGCTCGCCTTGACCGTCGGCGAGATCGGCATCGCGTGGTCGACCGGCACGTCGCGCCATCCGAGCACGACCTGACCCTCTGCCCGCACCGTCCGCTCGAGCTCCTGCTCGCACGCGAGACGCGACGCGTTCTCCTTCGGCAGGAAGATCATCCCGACCCCATATTCGCCGGCCGGGGGCAGCGTCACGCCCTGCTTCGACATTTCCTCGCGGTAGAACGCGTCCGGAATCTGGATCAGGATGCCGGCGCCGTCGCCCATCAGCGGATCGGCACCGACCGCGCCGCGGTGATCGAGGTTCTCGAGGATCTTCAGACCCTGCTGAATGATCTCGTGGCTCTTCTTGCCCTTGATGTGAGCGACGAAGCCGACGCCGCAGGCGTCGTGTTCGTTTTGCGGGTCGTACAGACCTTGTGCGGCGGGCACCGCGGTGAGCGGCTGCTGGTGGTCGTTCATGGGGACACCGTCGTAAAGGGGCCTCGAGGGCCGTTGAACCATTTTTTGTTGCCGTCGATCCCGCTCCCGACGGGAGACGGCACGGCCGACGGTGGTTGGGCGAGCTTCACCCGGGCCACCGGAATTCGGAATATACGCGACGAATCAAAGGAATAGCAACAAAAACCGCTTGATCGAACCCCAATTAAACACATGCTCCGATCTGGTGCCGTTTTATTGGGGACGTATCATTTTGGTGCAAAAAGAAGCGGCGCCCGCAGCGCCGCCTCGTGACCCGCCTTTCCCGCGTTACTGCTGGATCGGCGGGGTGTTTTCACGCACCTTTCTGGGGCGCCCGCGCGGCAGCGGCGATACGCGGCGGTTCGCGGTACGCGCCGCCCATTCGCGGTAGTTCTCGCCGCCGAGCACCCAGCCCTTCAGCGTCGCCTGCTGCAGCTGATCGGCCTGCCGCTCGTCGAGCGGCTGCTCGCACAGCTCCTTGTACGCGCGCTGACGGTCGAACGGCGTGTTGCCGAGCGCCCAGTAGAGCGGATGGTCGGTGATCAGGCTGTCGACGGTGAGCCCGACGTGATGCCGGTAGCTCGACCATCGATAGGCCTCGGGCGTCGCGACCAACTGCGAGCGCACCGGGCTCATCTCGACCACGCGGCTCGCGAGGAGGAAATAGCGCTCGCCTTCGATCACGGTCGCCCGATAGCGGCCTTCCCACAAGGTGCCGCGACGCGAATAACGTCGGTTGAAATGCGCGACGTAGCGGCGGCCGACCGCCTGCATCGCCTTCGGCAGGCTCGCCTCGTCGCTGGGCGTCACGAGGAGCTGCACCTGACGCGGAAGCAGCACGTAGGCATGCACCGAAAGGTGATGATCGCGTGCCGCGGCCTTCAGACAATCGATGAAGAGTTCGTAGTCCTGGTCGTCGACGAACGCAGGTTGCTGATCCAGGCCGCGCAGTATCACGTGCTGCGGCTGGTCGGGAACGTAGAGTCGTGCTAACCGTGCCATGCTGAATGTCCGTTTGAACGCGTTAGGAAATACCCGAAGGTCCGAAATTGCGCACCTGCGTAGAATGCCTGTCCCAGCGGGGCGCTGAAACGTACGGTCGTACTAATCTTAGGGTGAAAACTCTAACTTACGAGCTTGTTTGGTTTTAAACGCAGTCGTCATAATGAGCACGCCTTAGATCGGAGGAGACACAATGAAACGAAAACTGGCCATTACGGGGGCCGCAGCGCTCGCATTCACGTTTGCGGGCGGTACGGCATACGCACAATCCGCAGGTGATTTCTACGTCAGCACCGGCTGGTTCCACCTTGCACCGCAGGACAGCAGCGACCCGCTGTTCGTCTACGGCGTTGGCGGCACGCCCATCAACCAATCGATTCCCAACACCGGCGCCGGCATCAGCGACGCCGATACGCTCGGGCTCGCAACGGGCTACTTCGTCACAGACCATATCTCCACCGAGCTCGTTATGGGGATACCGCCGAAGTTCGACATCACCGGCAAGGGTCAGTTCGAAGGATTCGGCGTACTCGGCCGTGCGTACCAGTGGAGCCCCGCCGTATTGCTTCGCTACCACTTCAACGACGCCAACGCGAAGTTCCGTCCGTATGTCGGCATCGGCGCAACGTACATCTGGTTCACCGGCGCGAAGATCACGAACAGCAGCTTCGAGAACGGCGTGCTCGGCGGCCCGACCAGCGCCACGACCAGCAACCAGTGGGCGCCCGTCTTCAACGCCGGCTTCACGTACAACTTCACGAAACACTGGTTCGCGGGCCTGTCGCTCTCGTACATCCCCGTCAGCGTGACCGCGACCTTCACGACGGCTCGCCGGACGCCGGTCGGCACCCTGACGGAAACGTCGAAGGCCCACATCTCGCTGAACCCGATCGTCACGTACCTGAACGTCGGCTACCGCTTCTAAGCGTAGTCGAATATTTGGGGAATGGTTAATCCTGCTGCAATTTGTAGCGGAATTTTCGTGACGTAACGTCTCCTCGATGTAAAACGCCCCGGCGGAAATCCCGCCGGGGCGTCGTTTTTTTGTCTCAGGGTCTTCCCGCATCCGCCGTCGCGCGGGACCGGTCGCTACGCGATGTCGTCCAGTGCATCGGGGCCGATCAAGTCGATCCGGTCCGTGCAGACCGCATCGACGCCCCAGCGCACGAGTTCGCGCGCCCGGGCGAGGTCGTTGACCGTGTAGACCAGGATGCGCAGCCCGGCCGCCTTGATCGCGCGCACGAGCGGTTCATCGAGTTCCTTGTGGTTTGCGTGCAACGATACGCAGCCGAGCGCGTCGACGGCCTGCGCGTGCCAGTCGTCCGGCACCGCCTCGTACAGCATCCCGCGCGGCAGCGCCGGGGCGCTCGCGCGCGCCTGTTGCAGCGCGTCGAACGAGAACGACGACAGCAACGGCGGCACGGCCGCGCCGTGCCAGTATGCGGCCGCATCGGCGGCCACCCGCTGCCCCGTGTCGCGCTCGCGGCCCGGGCACGGCTTGATCTCGACGTTGGCCGAAAGCCCGTGCGCGATGCAGCGCGCCGCCGCCGCCTCGAGCGTCGGCATCCGCTCGCCCGCGAAACGCGCGTCGAACCAGGCGCCGGCATCGAGCGCGGCCAGCGCCGCATAGCGCATGCCCGCCGCCGGCCCGCTGCCGTTCGACGTGCGGTCGACCGTGTCGTCGTGCAGCAGGAAGCTCACGTCGTCGGCGGACAGCTTCGCGTCGAACTCGACCATCCGGTGACCGCGCCGCGCGCCTTCGTCGAACGCGGCGAGCGTGTTCTCCGGCGCGAGCGTGCCGCCGCCGCGATGGGCGACGACACGTGGATAGGGCCAGTCGGTACGGGAAGTCATCGTGCGCCTCGCAGCAGGTCCGTCATTGTCAGCCGGCACGCTTGCCGGTCTCGGGATCGAAGAAATGCAGCCGGTGCGCGGGCAGCGCGGCGCCCAGCGCCGTGCCGCGCGCGGGACGATCAGCGTGCGGCAGCCGCACCGCGACGTCGTGGTTGCCCCAGCGGCCGTGCGCGAGGTTGTCCGCGCCGAGCAGCTCGCACGAGTCGACCGGCAGCGATGCCTGCGCGACGCCCGGCTGCGGCGTCATGTGCTCCGGCCGCACGCCGAGCACCCAGTCGCGCCCGGTGGCGATGGTGGTGCCGATGCCGGCCGCGCCGGCGACCGGCAGCGCCGGACCGCCGCCCGCGACCGTAAACGTCGCGCCATCCTCCGACAGCCGGCCGTGCATCAGGTTCATCGCCGGCGAGCCGATGAAGCCCGCGACGAACACCGTCGCCGGCTTCTCGTACACGTCGACCGGCGCGCCGATCTGCTCCGCATAGCCGCGGTTCATCACGATCACGCGCTGCGCGAGCGTCATCGCCTCGATCTGGTCGTGCGTCACGTACACGCTCGTCGTCGCGAGCCGCGCATGCAGCCGCTGGATCTCGAGCCGCATCTGCACGCGCAGCTTCGCGTCGAGGTTCGACAGCGGCTCGTCGAACAGGAACACCGACGGCTCGCGCACGATTGCGCGCCCCATCGCGACGCGCTGCCGCTGGCCGCCCGACAGTTCGCGCGGCCGCCGCGCGAGCAGCGGCTCGAGTTCGAGGATCTTCGCGGCCGCGGCCACCCGCGAGTCGATCGTCGCGCGCTCGATGCCGCGGATCTTCAGCCCGTAGCCCATGTTCTGCGCGACCGTCATGTGCGGATACAGCGCATAGTTCTGGAACACCATCGCGATGTCGCGATCCTTCGGCTCCAGCGCGTTGACGACACGATCGCCGATCGCGATCTCGCCGTCCGTCACCGACTCGAGCCCCGCGATCATCCGCAGCAGCGTCGACTTGCCGCAGCCCGACGGGCCGACCAGCACGATGAATTCGCCGTCGGCGATCTCCACGTCGATGCCGTGCAGCACGTGCTGCTTGCCGTCGTAGGATTTCCTGACGCCCTTCAAGCTCAGCGCAGCCATACTTGGTCCTTCTCCCGGTTGCCGTCCGTGGTTTATTTCTCGGAATCGACGAGGCCGCGCACGAACCAGCGCTGCATCGCCAGCACGACGACGAGCGGCGGAATCATCGCCAGCAGCGTCGCCGCCATTACGTATTGCCATTCGGTCGCGGCGTCGCCGCTCGCGATCATCGTCTTGATGCCCACCACCGCCGTCGACAGCGACGCTTCCGTCGTGATCAGGATCGGCCACAGATACTGGTTCCAGCCGTAGATGAACGTGATCACGAACAGCGCCGCGATGCTCGTCTTCGACAGCGGCAGCACGACGTCCCGGAAAAAGCGCAGCGGCCCCGCACCGTCGATGCGCGCGGCGTCCATCAGCTCGTCGGGTAGGGTCATGAAAAACTGGCGGAACAGGAACGTCGCGGTCGCCGATGCGATCAGCGGCAGCGAGAGCCCGGCGTAGGTGTTCGTCAGGTTCAGCGTCGACACGACCTGCACGGTCGGGAATATCCGCACCTCGACCGGCAGCATCAGCGTGATGAAGATCAGCCAGAACGCCGTGTTGCGGAAGGGGAAGCGGAAATAAACGATCGCGTACGCGGACAGGATCGACACCGCGATCTTGCCGACCGCGATGCCGAGCGCCATCACGAAGCTGTTGACGAGCAGCCGGCCGAACGGCGCCGTCGTGCCGCCGCTGCCGTGCCCCCAGATGTAGGCGATGTTCTCCAGCAGGTGCGTGCTCGGCACCAGCGACAGCGGGATCGTGAACACTTCCTGCGCGTTCATGGTCGCCGCACAGAACGCGACGTACACCGGGAACACGATCAGCACGACGCCCGCGATCAGCACCGCGTGGCAGAACAGGTCGAAGCCCTTGCGATTTTCGATCATGCGTATTGCACCCTGCGTTCGACGAAACGGAACTGGATCACCGTCAGGCCGACGACGATGATCATCAGCACGACCGACTGCGCGCCCGAGCTGCCGATGTCGAGGCCCTGGAAGCCCTCCGTGAAGATCTTGTAGATCAGCGTCTTGGTGCTTTGCGCGGGGCCGCCCGCGGTGGCCGCGTCGATCACCGGGAACGTGTCGAAGAACGCGTAGACGAGGTTCACGACCAGCAGGAAGAAGCTCGTGGGCGACAGCAGCGGCAGCACGATGTGGAAGAAGCGCCGCACCGGCCCGGCACCGTCGATCGCCGCCGCCTCGATCAGCGAGCGCGGGATCGCCTGCAACCCCGCGTAGAAGAACAGGAAGTTGTAGCTCACCTGCTTCCACACCGACGCGAGCACGACGAGGAACATCGCCTGGCCGCCGTTCAGCGCGTGATTCCACACGATGCCGCTCTTCGCGAGCGCATAGGTGACGAGCCCGATGCTCGGGTTGAACAGGAACGCCCACAGCACGGCCGCGATCGTCGGCGCGACCGCGTACGGCCAGATCAGCAGCGTGCGGTACACGCGCGCGCCGCGGATCACGCGGTCGGCGCAGGCGGCGAGCAACAGCGATACGACGAGCCCGCTGACCGTGACGAGCGAGCTGAATACCAGCGTCGTGCGGAACGAGTCGAGGTACAGCGGATCGGCGAACAGGCGCGCGAAGTTCGCGAAGCCGACGAATTCGCTCGACGTGCCGAACGCGTCCTGCATCTGCGTGGACTGCCACAGCGCGACGCCGGCCGGCCACAGAAAGAATACGGCGGTAATTGCGAGTTGCGGCGCGATCAGCAGGTACGGCAGCAGGCTCGCGCCGAAACGGGAACGGGATTGCATCGCGGGCATCCGGTCAGGCGAAACGGGAAAGGAACCGCGCCGCCGGCCGCCCGCGTCGCATCTGCGACGCGGCGACCGGCGACACGCACGCGATGCGGGATCAGCCGCCCGACTTCTCGAAGCGGCGCAGCAGCTCGTCGCCGCGCGAGGCCGCCGAATCAAGCGCGTCCTTCGGCGACTTCTTCTGCGCCCAGACCTGCTCCAGCTCCTCGTCGACGACCGTGCGGATCTGCGGCATGTTGCCGAGGCGCAGCCCCTTCGTGTAAGGCAGCGGCGGCTTGTTCATCATCTGCTTGATCGCGGTTTCCGCGCTCGGGTTCTTCGCATAGAAGCCCTGCTGGCGCGTGAGGTCGTACGCGGCCGTCGTGACCGGCAGGTAGCCCGTTTCCTGGTGCCACTTGGCGGCAACCGGCGGCGAGGCCAGGAACGCGAGGAATTTCGCGACGCCCTTGTAGGTCGCCGGATCCTTGCCGGCCAGCACCCACAGGCTTGCGCCGCCGATGATCGCGTTCTGCGGCGCACCCTTCACGTTCGCGTCGTACGGCATCATGCCGGTGCCGTAGCTGAACTTCGCGAACTTCTGCACGTTCGCGAGCGCGCCCGACGAGGTCGTCAGGATCCCGCAGTCGCCGCTGTAGAATTTCGCGGACGCTTCGTCCTTGCGGCCCGCATACGTGAACGTGCCGTCCTTCTGCATCTGCTGCAGGAACGCGATGTGCGCGATCTGCTGCGGCTTGTTGAATTCGAGCACCGCGTCGGCGCCGTCGAAGCCGTTGTTGCGGCTCGCGAACGGCAGCGCATGCCACGCGCTGTAGTTCTCGAGCTGGATCCAGCCTTGCCAGCCGGTCGTGAAGCCGCACGCCATCCCGGACTTGCGCAGCTTCTCCGCGTCGGCCTGCACGTCGGCCCACGTCTTCGGCGGCTGGTTCGGATCGAGCCCGGCCTTCTTGAACGCGTCCTTGTTGTAGTACAGCACCGGCGTCGAGCTGTTGAACGGCATCGACACCAGATGGCCCGTCTTCGCGTCGCTGTAGTAGCTCGCGATGGTCGGCACGAACGCCTTTTCGTCGAGCGGCACGCCGGCCTGCTTGAACACGTCGTAGACGGGCACGACGGCCTTCTTCGCCTGCATCATCGTCGCGGTGCCGACTTCATAGACCTGGAGGATCGCCGGCGCGTTGCCGCTGCGATAGGCGGCGATGCCCGCCGCGAGCGCCTGGTCGTAAGTGCCCTTGAAGACCGGCACGATCTTGTAGTCGCCCTGCGATGCATTGAACTGCTCGGCGAGCTGGTTCACGCGCTCGCCGAGCGCCGACTCCATCGCATGCCAGAACTGGATCTCCGTCACGGCGAACGCCGCATGCTGCATACCGAACAAGAGCGCGCCGCCCAGCGCGATCGAGCGAACCACAGTCCCCGCAGGCTTCTTCTTCATCGACCTCTCTCCTATGAAAACGTTACCAACAGCGTGTGCAACATTTCCGTCGCCATTGAACCGGCGCAGTCTAGTGATCGTTTGTGACAGTCAGTTGTCGTTGATGACGAACAGGCGCTGATATTCCTTCAGCGCGAAGCGGTCGGTCATGCCGGCGATGTAGTGCGCGACGAGGCGCGGCTGATGCGCTTCGTCGTCCGACTGGTACGGCGGCGGCAGCAGGCGCGGATCGTCGATGAACGCGTCGAACAGCCCGGTGACGACGCGCTGCGCCTTGTTCGCCATGCGCATCACCTTGTAGTGGCGATACAGGTTCTTGAACAGGAAGCGCTTGAGGGCCGCCGCCTGCGCGGCGATCGCGTCGCTGTGCGCGACGAGCTGCGGCGCGGCGCGCACGTCGTCGAGCGACGCGGGCGCGACACGCACGAGATTGCGCGTGGTCTCGTCGATCAGGTCGACGATCAGCGTGTTGATGATGCGGCGCACCGTCTCGTGGACGAGGCGGCGGCCTTCCAGATGCGGGAATTCGGTCAGCGCGGCGTCGTAGTGGCGCTGCCACAGCTCGACTCCGGCGAGCTGCTCGATCGTGATCAGGCCGGAGCGCAGGCCGTCGTCGACGTCGTGGTTGTTGTACGCGATTTCGTCCGCGATGTTCGCGAGCTGTGCTTCCAGCGACGGCTGGCGGCCTTGCAGGAAGCGCTCGCCGAGCGCGCCGAGCTTGCGCGCGTTCTCGCGCGAGCAGTGCTTGAGGATGCCTTCGCGCGTCTCGAAGCACAGGTTCAGGCCGTTGAACGCGCCGTAATGCTCCTCGAGTTCATCGACCACGGCCAGGCTCTGCAGGTTGTGCTCGAAGCCGCCGTGCTCGCGCATGCATGCGTTCAGCGCGTCCTGCCCGGCATGGCCGAACGGCGTATGACCGAGATCGTGCGCGAGCGAGATCGCTTCGACGAGATCCTCGTTGAGCCGCAGGTTGCGCGCGACCGAACGCGCGATCTGCGCGACTTCGAGGCTGTGCGTGAGGCGGGTGCGAAACAGGTCGCCTTCGTGATTGACGAAGACCTGCGTCTTGTATTCGAGCCGGCGGAACGCGGTCGAATGAACGATACGGTCGCGGTCGCGCTGGAATTCGGTGCGCGCCGCCGGCGGTGTTTCCTGATGGCGGCGGCCGCGCGACTGCGACGCGTGGGCGGCATACGGAGCGAGATGGGCTTCCAGCGCCGCCAGCGTCGGCGGCTCGGCCAGCGCCGCGACGGATGCGCGGCCGGCTTTGGACGGTTTGCTGCTGGATGTCTCGCTCACGTGTCCTCCATGTCAGGGGCGCCGGGGCATCCGGGGCGCCGTTACCGGGTTGTCTGCGCCAGGGTGGCGAACACGGCTTCGTCGGGCGCCTGGGTGATCAGCGTATCGCCGAATCGCTTCAGCAGGATGAACTTGATCGCGCCGGCTTCGGCTTTTTTGTCGACGCGCATCAGCTCCATGTAGCGCGCATCGCCGAGTGCCGGCCCTCGGACCGGCAGGTGCGCGGCGGCGATCACCGCATCGAGCCGCTGCCGCGACGCTTCGTCGAGGAGGCCGAGCCGCACCGACAGGTCGGCCGCCATCACCATCCCGCAGCCGACCGCTTCGCCGTGCAGCCACTCGCCGTAGCCGAGCCCGGCCTCGATCGCATGGCCGAACGTATGGCCGAAATTCAGGATCGCGCGCAGCCCGCCTTCGCGTTCGTCGGCCGCGACCACGCTCGCCTTGATCTCGCACGAGCGCTTCACCGCATGCGCGAGCGCGGCCGGCTCGCGGCGGTTAAGCGCATCGACGTTCGCCTCGATCCAGTCGAAGAATGCCGCATCGGCGATCGCGCCCGTCTTGATGACCTCGGCCACGCCGGCCGCCAGCTCGCGATCGGGCAACGTGGTCAGCGCGCCGATATCGGCGATCACGGCCTGCGGCTGGTAGAACGCGCCGATCATGTTCTTGCCGAGCGGGTGGTTGATGCCCGTCTTGCCGCCGACCGACGAATCGACCTGCGACAGCAGCGTCGTCGGCACCTGGATGAACGGCACGCCGCGCATGTAGCACGCGGCGGCGAAGCCGGTCATGTCGCCGATCACGCCGCCGCCGAGTGCGACGAGTGTCGTCTTGCGGTCGGCGCGCTCGGTCAGCAGGCCGTCGAAGATCAGGTTCAGCGTTTCCCAGTTCTTGTAGGCCTCGCCGTCCGGCAGCACGACCGTCGAGACGCGCTTGCCGAGCGGCGCCAGCGCCGCGCGCAGCGCGTCGCCGTAGAGCGGATCGACCGTCGTGTTCGTGACGATCGTGACCGACGAACCGGTGATGTGAGGAGCGAACAGCTCGGTGCGGCCGATCAGGCCGGCACCAATGTGAATCGGGTAGGCGCGGTCGCCCAGATCGACGTTGACGGTAATCATGCTTGTAGCGGCTTGGCGACGACGCCTGCCAGTTCGAGTTGCATCAGCACCATGTTGACGAGGCCGTTGACCGACGGACGGCCGGTCTCGATGATGAAGTCCGCGCATTCGCGGTACAGCGGGTCGCGTACTTCGTAGAGCGCTTCGAGACGCGCCTTCGGATCGTCCGTCTGCAACAGCGGGCGGTTCTTGTCCTTGCGCGTGCGCAGCCACAGATCGTGCGGATTGGCGCGCAGATAGATGACGATGCCGCTGGCTTTCAGGCAATCGCGATTTTCGGGGCGCAGCACCGCGCCGCCCCCTGTCGCGAGCACGATGTTCTCGCGCTGCGTCAGATCGGCGATCACCTGCGATTCGCGGTCGCGAAACCCGGCCTCGCCCTCCATCTCGAAGATCACCGGAATGCGCGCACCCGTGCGGGCCTCGATTTCGTGGTCGGAGTCGAAGAACGTCCTGTCGAGCCGGCGCGCGACCGCACGGCCCACGGTGGTCTTACCCGCTCCCATAAGGCCGACGAAAAATACGTTTGCGTGTGGGTCCCGCGCTTGCAACGGCTTCCTCTGCTTGAATCTTGCTGGTGTGTGGCGCAGCTTACTGGCAAAGCGGCTGCCTTGTCGAGCCTGCACCACCGGCTTCCGGCCCCGTTTTTCCCGCATCCGCGTCGCCCGCGCCGGCCGTTTCGCAACGCGCGCCGACGATCGTCGGCGTGATGAAGACGACCAGTTCGTTACGCTGGTCGCGCCGCGCGCTGTGCCGGAAAAGCGCGCCCAGTACCGGTATTTTGCCCAAGAGCGGCACCCGCGTCACATCGTCCCGGTTCAACTGCTCGTAAATCCCGCCGATGGCGACCGTTCCGCCGTCCTCGACCTCGACACGCGTCTGGACGTGCTTCGTATGAATCGCCGGGCCGGCCGCCGTCGGCTCGCCGATGCTGTCCTTCGTCACGTCCAGATCGAGCACGACGCGCCCGTCGGGCGTGATCTGCGGCTCGACCTCGAGCTTCAGCGTCGCGCGGCGGAACTGCACGCCGCTCACGCCGTTGCCGACTTTCGCCTGATACGGCAGCTCCGAGCCCTGTTCGACGATCGCCTTCACGCGATCGGCCGTCACCACGCGCGGGCTGGAAACGATCTGGCCCCGGCCCTGCGCCTCGAGCGCGCTCAATTCGACGTCGAGCACGCGGCTGAGCGGCGCGGCGAACAACGTGAAGCCGGCCGTCGCCGCCTCGAAGCCGCCGAGCGGTCGCGCGGCCAGGTCGAGCGCGTTGCGCGTGTCCGTCGCGGACGCCGCCCCCTCGGCTGCAGGGGCCCGCCCTTGGGCGCGCAGCGCGACGCGCGCCCCGAGGTTGCGCGAGAACCCCTGTTCGCCCTCGACGATGCGCGCCTCGATCCGGACCTGCCGCGACGGCCGGTCGATCGCGTCGATCAGGCCAGCGATCTGCTCGATGCGCGGGGCCAGATCGGTGACGAACAACAGGTTCATGCGCGGATCGGCCGCCGCGGCGCCGCGCTTCGACAGCAGGCGCTGGCCGGTCGCCCCCGCCAGCAACCGCTGCACGTCCTGCGCACGTGGGTAATGCAGCGCGAAGGTTCGGCTCGCGAGCGGCTCCAGCTCGGCCGCACGTGCATGTGTTTCGAAGCGCTCGCGCTCCCGCGCGGCGAGTTCGGCCGCCGGAGTGACCCAGATCACGTTGCCGCGCCGGGACATCGCCAGCCCGTGCGTGTCGAGCAACGTATCGAACGCATCGCGCCAGCGGACATTGTTCAGACGTAACGTCGCGGTACCGCGCACCTGCTCACCGACGATGATGTTCAGCCCGGTGAATCGCGCGAGCGCGTCGAATGCGGCCGCGAGCCCGGCGCCCTGCAGATTCAGCGAGATTCGCCGCGCGTCGTCCGCATCCCCGGGGTGCCGCGCCGCGGCGTCGCTCATGCGCGTCGGCGGCGGCAATGGAATCGGCGGCCCTTCCAGCCGGGGCACCGGTGCCGCAGTGTCCGCCTGAAGTACCGCGCGCGCCGCTTGGTCGAACGGCAGCGAACCATCGTGCGCGGGCGCGTCACCGCCCAGGTCGTCCGCGCCGTCAGGTGCGCCCTGCGGCAGCGGCGTGTCCTGGGCGTACGCCCGTATCGACCCGATCGGCCAGCCGGCCGGCGGCAGAGGCGGTCGCGCCGCGTCCACGGTGGCCACGCTCGATCCAGCCCAGAATGCGATCACCCACCATCCGTACTTCGTCATGAGTGGTCTCCGTCGTCGACGACGAACCGGCGTGCGCCATCGGCCGTCGCGACCGTCACGGCACCGGCATCGACGCTCACCACACGCGACACCCCGAACGCCTCGCCCGGTGCGACGGTCGCGAATGCGCCATCGCCTGCGTCGAACAGCGCGAGCCCGGTGCGTCCGTCGCGAATGGTGCCGGCCAGGCGCGGCGTCATCTCGTCGGCTACCGTCGGCGAACCGGCGTCGCCGAATGGATCGTCGCTCGGTGCACCGGCAAGCACCGCCTCCGCGCCATCCGGAACGCCGGCTCCCGACAGCGCCGGAAACACGTCGATCGTCATGTCCACCCGCGACGCGGGCGGCTTCCTCTCGATATGCAGCCCCGACGGCACCACCAGCGCGGGGAAACTCGCCAACCCGCCCACCAGGCGCAGCAGCGACGGAAAACCGCCGTCCGCGACGATCCGTACCGTGCGCCGGCCATCCGGCGCCGCATCGTCAGTGCGCCGCGGTTCGATCGACACAACCCGCAGTCCGCTTCGTCGGACCAGGTCAGCCAGCTCCAGCATCAGCGCGGGCCACCCTGGCGCAGGCGGCGAGCTGGCGTCGCGCCCGGCAGGCGGGCCCATATCGCGCTGCGGCGCGGCGGCCGCGAGCAGCCGTTGTGCGTCGGCGGCCCGTATCTGCGCCGTTGCCAGCAACGCGCGACTGCGTGCGAGCCCGCTTCCATCGACGGCACTCATCAGATGAATGCCACCCGCCATCACGACCGCGAATGCCAGCGCGCAACCAACGGCGTGCACTGCGGGCGGCGACATCCGCTTCACGCGGCCGAACCACTCGACACCGTCCGGCATGGACCGATGCACGATCGCCGTCATGCGCCGCCTCCCGTTGCCGTCTGTCGCGGCGGCGCGTCTTGCCAGCGCACCTGCACGGAAAAACGGAACGGCACGGCCGAACCCGCGACCGGCGTGGCCGAAGCCGGTGTCAGCGCACCGATGTCGAATCGCCAGTCGCGCTGCTCGGCCGCGATCCGTGCGAGCCACCGCGCGGCCGTCCGGTAACTCGTCGCGCGCGCGTCGAGCTCGGCACCGGACGA
Organism: Burkholderia sp. FL-7-2-10-S1-D7; assembly: GCF_001524185.1. Taxonomy (NCBI): domain Bacteria; kingdom Pseudomonadati; phylum Pseudomonadota; class Betaproteobacteria; order Burkholderiales; family Burkholderiaceae; genus Burkholderia; species Burkholderia sp. FL-7-2-10-S1-D7. Next base: position 68,717 of record NZ_LOWY01000101.1, read on the forward strand.
TGTCGTACGCAATGCGTCGAGCCGAACGGTGTCGTCGCGCACCAGCGCCAGCGTCGCGAGCAGTCCGGCAACGCGCCGGTAAGGCCCGGCAAGGACGACTGCCCGCGCATCGCGTTGCGCGAGATCGGCTGCCGCGCCGGCGGTGCGCCGTGCGGCCTCGACCTGCGGCTGCAATTGCCGCAACCGCGCCTCCACGCGCGTGCGCTCGGCATCCACGCGCCATCGCCACGCTGTCGCCGCCCCTGTCCAGACACAGGCCCCGAGCGCGCCGAGCACGATCGCCGCCCCGCATTGCGTGGCACGGCGCCGCCGCAGCGCCTGCGCCAGCCGTTCACGGTACGGCAGCAAATTGAAGCCGCCGAGCGCGGCATGGCTGGCGGCAGCCCGCCCGAACCCCATATCGGCCATCATTCCCACACCCCGCGCAGCGCCAGCCCGATCGCGAGGGCAAACGCCGGGCCGCCCGGCGCGCCGGCGGGCTCGCGCGGCAGCCCGTCCCATCCGGTGCAGTCGAACGGCACCACGGCCACCCCGAGCGCATCGCCGATATCGGCGGCCGACGTGCCCCAGCGGCCGATGCAGCGCTCGTCGCCGGCCACGAGCACGCAGCGCACCGGCTCGAATACGCACTGGCGCAATGCGTCGGGCAACGCCGCCTGCACGTCGCCGGACAGCGCGAGCACCGGCGCGGCGATCGCGCCGTCAATCCGCCAGCCGCGCACGCCCGTGTCGCCGAACCAGAATGCGGCATACGGGCCGTGCGCGTCAGGCTCGAACTGCGCGGCATAGCGCAACGCGCGCAGCGCGGCAGCGGACTCGCCGTCCACGGCCGTCAGATCGATGCCGGCCTGCGCGGCCACGTCGATCCGCCGCTCGAGCAACGCCTGCGGCGCCACGGCGACCGCAATCTCGCCCGGGCACGCATCGTCGTCCTGCCGCCAGTCGAACGCGAGGTCGTCGGGTGCCAGCCCCGAGATCCGTTCGGCCGCCTGCCGGGCGGCGTCCGCGATGTCGTCGCGTCCGGCCAGATCGAGCGTCGCGGTCTGCATCTCGTCATCGCGCAGCGCCATCACGCCGCGTGCGTCGCAGCACACACCCGCCGCCGACAGCCGCGACACGGCCGCCGCCAACGCACGTGCCACAGCAGCCCAGCGCGCGTCCTCCGGCCCACCCGCCAGTCCGACCGGCTCCTGCTCGAGTCCTTCGACCCGAACATCCGCAGCCCGGCCGCGCCGGCTCAGCACGGCCACCCTCACCTCGTCCGCCCCGACGTCGATGCCCGTCGAACGGTGCCTGCCCGGCGCGAACCGCGCCGCCCATCGTCCTGCCATCCCAGCCTCCCGCGATCGTTGCGGCCCACGCCGCGTTTCCAAGGCCTGATTCTGCAAAGCGCCGCGCGCGCCCGACAGTCGGCTGGACGGCCAGTCGTGACACGAAGCGGCCGCGCGGACGCCATACTGGCGGCACCGCGATCCGCCGCGTTCCGGCCGACGCCCCCCCGCGCCAGGACCGTCTTACCGGGCAGCTATAATCGCGGGACTGTTTTCCGGTATGCCTATGCAATCCACGTCTCCTACGTCCCCGCCTCCCGCGCCCGAGCCGAAGAAGCGATCCTGGTGGCTGAAAATCCTGATCGGCGTCGCCGCGATGTGCGTGGCCCTCGTCGTGGCCGGCGGCCTCGTGCTCGGCTACGCGCTCGTCGTCGCGTGGCCGAACATGCCGTCGCTCGAAGCGCTGACCGACTATCGTCCGAAGGTACCGTTGCGGATCTACACGTCGGATCACGTGCTGATCGGCGAATTCGGCGAGGAACGCCGCGACATCGTCCATTTCAAGGACGTACCCGACTCGCTCAAGAAGGCGATCCTCGCGATCGAGGACGCGCGCTTCTACGATCACGGCGGCGTCGACCTCACCGGCATCGCCCGCGCCGGCTTCGTCGCGCTGACGAACGGCCATGCGTCGCAGGGCGCGAGCACGATCACGATGCAGGTCGCGCGCAACTTCTTCCTGTCGAGCGAAAAAACCTACACGCGCAAGATCTACGAGATGCTGCTCGCGTACCGGATCGAGCGCGCGCTGACGAAGGATCAGATTCTCGAGGTCTACATGAATCAGATCTATCTCGGTCAGCGTGCGTATGGCTTCGCGAGCGCGGCGCGGGTCTACTTCGGCAAGGACCTGAAGGACATCACGCTCGCGGAAGCGGCGATGCTCGCGGGGCTGCCGAAGGCGCCGTCCGCGTATAACCCGGTCGTCAATCCGAAGCGCGCGAAGGTGCGCCAGGAATACATCCTGCAGCGGATGCTCGAGCTGAACTTCATCACGCGCGCGCAGTACGACGAAGCCGTCGCGCAGCCGCTCGCCGTCAAGGGCGCGGGCCGCGAGTTCAGCGTGCACGCCGAGTACGTCGCGGAAATGGTCCGGCAGATGATGTACGCGCAGTACCGCGAGGAAACCTATACGCGCGGCTTCAACGTCGTCACGACGATCGACTCCGCCGACCAGCAGGTCGCGTACACCGCGCTGCGCAAGGGCATCATGGATTACGAGCGCCGCCACGGCTATCGCGGGCCGGAAGGCTTCATCGATCTGCCGGCCGGCGCCGATGACCGCGAGCAGGCGATCGACGACGCGCTGCTCGAGCACCCCGACAACGGCGAACTGGTCGCGGCGGTCGTCACCGCCGCAACCCCGCGCCAGATCACCGTCGCCTTCATCGACGGCAGCAGCGCGACGATCGAGGGCGACAACCTGCGCTTCGCGTCGGGCGCGCTGTCAGCCAGCGCGCAGCCGAACCGCCGCATCCGTCCGGGCGCGATCGTCCGGGTCTCGAAGAACGACGCAGGCAAGTGGGCGATCACGCAGTTGCCGCAGGTCGAAGGCGCGTTCATTTCGATCGTCCCGCAGGACGGCGCGATCCGCTCGCTCGTCGGCGGCTTCGACTACAACAAGAACAAGTTCAACCACGTCACGCAGGCGTGGCGGCAACCGGGTTCGTCGTTCAAGCCGTTCATCTACTCGGCGTCGCTCGACAAGGGCCTCGGGCCGGCCACGGTGATCAACGACGGCCCGCTGTATTTCAGCGCCGCGGAAACCGGCGGCCAGCCGTGGGAGCCGAAGAACTACGGCGGCGGCTTCGAAGGCCCGATGTCGATGCGCACTGCGCTGCAGCGCTCGCGCAACCTCGTGTCGATCCGGATCCTGAACCACATCGGCACGAAGTACGCGCAGCAGTACATCACGCGCTTCGGCTTCGACGCCGACCGCCATCCGGCCTATCTCCCGATGGCGCTCGGCGCGGGCCAGGTGACGCCGCTGCAGATGGCCGGCGCGTACTCGGTGTTCGCGAACGGCGGCTTCCGCGTGAATCCGTACCTGATCGCCGAAGTGACCGATCCGAACGGCGCGATCGTCGCTCGCGCGCAGCCGCTCATCGCCGAGCAGAACGCGCCGCGCGCAATCGACGCGCGCAACGCATACGTGATGAACAGTCTGCTGCAGAGCGTCGCGCAGCGCGGCACCGGCGCGCGCACCAACGTGCTGAAGCGCACCGACCTCGCCGGCAAGACCGGTACGACGAACGATTCGCACGACGCATGGTTCGCCGGCTACCAGCACACGCTCGCGGCGATCGCGTGGATCGGCTACGACAACCCGCGCAGCCTCGGCGATCGCGAAACCGGCGGCGGCCTGTCGCTGCCGGTCTGGATCGACTACATGGGCGCGGCGCTGAAGGGCGTGCCGGAGTTCAAGCCGACCATGCCGGACGACGTCCAGGCGCTCGGCAGCGAGCTGTACTTCACCGAGTTCACGCCGGGGCACGGCTTCGTATCGACGGTCGGCGTGCCGCAGGCGCCGGCGGTGCAGAACACCGACGAACCCGTACCGCACGTCGACGAGCAGGAGAAGCAGGACATCATGAACCTGTTCCGCGGCCATTGACACGCATGGCCCGAGCATGAAAAAAGCGCCCCGCTGGGCGCTTTTTTCTTGTGCTTCGATCCGGCGTATCGGGTGCCCGGCCGCGCGAGCGCCGGACGTTACGCGCCGAACGTGATCGGCAGGCCGGCCTGCTGCGTCGCGTAGTCGGTGAGCGCCGCGAAGAACTCGGCGCCCGTGCGCGTATCGCGCCATTCGCCGTCCACGAAACGGTAATGGAATCCGCCCGCCTTCGCGGCGATCCACAGTTCCTTCATCGGCGGCTGGAGATTGATGATGATCTTCGAACCGTTCTCGAACGTCAGCGTCAGCACGCTGCCGTTACGCTCCAGATCGATGTCGTGATCGCCATCGTTCGCGGCATCCACGGTACGCTCGACGGCCGCCAGCACGGCCTCGGCACGGGCCAGGTATTCAGTATCGGACATGCTAAACTCTATCGGTTAAATTGTTCAGGGACGATCATGCGAGTCGTTTTCCGGATGAGCGCGATTGTAGCGGCTTTGGCGATACTTGCCGGCTGCGGTCAACGCGGCCCGCTCTATCTGCCCACCGTGCCGCCGTTGCCGGCGAAGCCCATCCAGCAGCAGGACACGCCGCCGTCGGACGTCATGCCGACCGATGAAAACGCGTCGTCCGAGAGCATTCCCGATTCTTCCGGCACGCCGCTCACGCTGTCGCCGGAACTGTCGAGCGATGCGTCGAAGGCCGCGATGCCTGCGTCCGGCCCGGCTGTCGCGCAGTAACCGCACACCGCCGCTCGCGCGGCCTCGTTCGTAACAAAGGCGATGACGTCCCGTCATCGCCTTTTGTTTTTTCAGGCCGCATCGTCAGGCACGGATACGCCGCCAGCCCCATTCAAACAGCCGCCAGCCGAGCAGCACCGCTACGATCGTCGCGTAGAGCTTCGGCTGTGCGAGATTGTGCTTGCCGGCCCTCATCCACCAGAAATGCAGCACACCGAACAGCGCAATCGCATAGATTGTGCGATGCAGCGTCGCCCAGTGACGGCCGAGCCGGCGCACCATCGCGCGCGGCGACGTCGCGGCCAGCGGAATCAGCAGCACGAACGCAGCGAAGCCGACCGTGATGAACGGACGCTTGCCGACGTCCTTCAGGATCGCGAGCACGTCGAACCACTTGTCGAACCACAGATACGTCGTGAAATGCAGCGTCGCGTAAAAGAACGCGAACAGGCCGATCATCCGGCGAAAGCGCAGCAACGCGGGAACACCCGTCACGCGCCGAAGCGGCGTGACGGCGAGCGTGACGCACAGCATCACCAGCGTCCAGAGGCCCGTCGAACGCGTGATGAACTCGATCGGGTTCGCGCCGAGCCGGTCGGTCAGCCCGAACAGCACCACGCGCGCGAGCGGATAGAGGCCGGCCGCGAAAACCAGCACCTTGGCGGGAGCAAGCCAGCGCGGCGAGGTAGTACGAACCGCGCCGGCCCCTGCACCACCGGCGGCAGCCGGGCGCATGCCAGACGCGCGCGCGGGCGTCAGCGTCGAAGGAGGGATGTCGTTTCTCACCGGCGCGCTCAGAAGTTCTTTTTCAGGTCCATGCCCTGATACATCGACGCGACGAGATCGCCGTAGCCGTTGAACATCAGGGTCTTGCGCTTCGGCGTGAAGAAGCCGTCCTCGCCGATCCGGCGCTCGGTCGCCTGGCTCCAGCGCGGATGATCGACGTTCGGGTTCACGTTCGAATAGAAACCGTATTCATTCGACGCATACGTGTTCCAGCTCGTCTTCGGCTGCTTGTCGACGAAGCGGATCTTCACCAGCGACTTCGCGCTCTTGAAGCCGTACTTCCACGGCACGACGATCCGCACCGGCGCGCCGTTCTGGTTCGGCAGCACCTGGCCGTACACGCCCATCGTGAGCAGCGTCAGCGGGTTCATCGCCTCATCCATCCGCAGCCCTTCCGAGTACGGCCAATCGAGCACCGGCGTCGACAGCCCCGGCATCTGCGACGGATCGGCCAGCGTGATGAACTGCACATATTTCGCGTTGCCGGTCGGCTGCACGCGCTTGATCAGCTCGGACAGCGGCACGCCGATCCACGGAATCACCATCGACCATCCTTCGACGCAACGCAGCCGGTACACGCGCTCCTCGAGCGGCGCGAGCTTCAGCAGTTCGTCGAGATCGAACACCTTCGGGTGCAGCACCTCGCCCTCGACGCTCACGCGCCACGGGCGTGGCCGCAGCGTGCCCGCGTTCTGGGCCGGGTCGCCCTTGTCGGTGCCGAATTCGTAGAAGTTGTTGTAGGACGTGATGTCCTTGAACGGCGTCACCTTGTCGGCCGCGACGAACCTCGGATTGGTTTTCGCCGCGAGCTTCGCGGCCCGCGCGTCCGGCGACGCATAGGCCGCGAACGCCGCGCCGCTGCCGCCGAGCAATCCGCCCGCCGCCGCCAGGCCGGCGGCCTGCAATACACGCCGCCGGTTCTCGAACACCGCGCGCGGCGTAATCTCGCTCGGCGCGATATCACCGCCGGTCAGTACGGTGCGCAAAGGGTGTTTGATCCACATCGTGCTGCTCCTCCTGCATGCGCGGGGCGCACGCTTCATGGGTGTTCGACCCGACCCGTCCCGCGCCGTTCGACGCCCGGACCGCCCACCCGTTACAAAAGAAAACCGCCGGGCACGCAGTGCGCCGGCGGTCTTTTGTCGGACCAACGTCGGAAATCTTACAGCTTGCCGTAGCTGTGCAGCCCGGACAGGAACATGTTGACGCCGAGGAACGCGAACGTCGTCACGAGCAGGCCCGTGAGCGCCCACCAGGCGGCGACCGCGCCGCGCAGGCCCTTCATCAGGCGCATGTGCAGCCAGGCCGCGTAGTTGAGCCATACGATCAGCGCCCAGGTTTCCTTCGGGTCCCAGCTCCAGTAGCCGCCCCATGCTTCGGCGGCCCACAGTGCGCCGAGGATCGTCGCGATCGTGAAGAACGCGAAACCGACCGCGATCGACTTGTACATCACGTCATCGAGCACCTCGAGCGTCGGCAGACGATCGGCCAGCACGCCGCGCTCCTTCATCAGGTACGCGACCGACACCATCGCCGACAGCGCGAAGCTGCCGTAGCCGATGAAGTTCGCCGGCACGTGAATCTTCATCCACCAGCTCTGCAGCGCCGGCACGAGCGGCTGGATCTGCTGCGCGTCGCGCGCGACCGAGTACCACATCAGGAAGCCGACGGCCGCGCTGATGACCAGCAGCACGAACGCGCCGAGCGAGCGCGTGCCGTAGTGGCCTTCGTAATACAGGTAGAGCAGTGCGGTGATCAGGCTGAACAGCACGAAGACTTCATACAGGTTCGACACCGGGATATGCCCGACGTCGGCACCGATCAGGTAGGACTCGTACCAGCGCACCATCAGGCCGGTGAAACCCATCAGCACCGCGACCCACGTGAGCTTCTGGCCGATCGCGGCGCCCGTTTCCGAGCGCGCGAGCAGGCCGATCCAGTAGAAGATCGTCGCGAGCACGAACAGCGCGCTCATCCACAGGATCGCGGACTGGCTCGACAGGAAGTACTTGAGGAAGAACGCCGAATCGGCGCGCGCGAGATCGCCCTGGTAGATCTGGATCGACAGCAGCGACAGCACCGCGATCGACGCCATCATCAGCCGCGCGGGCTTCCAGCGCCAGCCGAGCACGACAAGCGCCGGCACCGTGCCGATCATCACCGCCTTGTCGTAGTAATTCATGTGTTCGTTGTAATGCACGAACGCATAGCCTGCGCCGACCACGAGAGCCAAGGCGAACAGCCAGTCGATGATCGACAGGCGCGCGAGGAACGGACGGTCGTCGAACAACGGCGCCGGATTCGGGGCCTGGACCGGCCCCGAACGGGAAGAGGAAACTTGAGTGAGATCCATGATGTTACCGGGTGGAATTCTCGGAATCGGAACCGCCGCCGGCAGGCGGACGGACAGTCGCTGCCGCACCGGCGGATGCGGCGTTGCGTGGCGTGGCGCCCAAGGCAGCGCCGGCCGCGTCGCGCGTCTGCACGAATTCTTTCTCGAAATCGAAGGTCTTGCGGGCCGTGGACATCGCCATCACCACATCGACGCCCGAACCGGCATCCTTGAGCCAGAACCAGAGGCGCCGCTCGCGCACGTAGAACATCGAGAAGATGCCGGCGACCAACAGCAGGCTGCCAAGATACACCAGATTCTTGCCGGGTGCGCGCGTCAGCTGAAATACCGAAGCTTGCACCTGCTTGAAGGAGTCGAGCTGCAAATAGACCGGCGATCCGTACAAGAAGCTGTCGGATAGCGCATTGATCCCGTTCTGCACGAAGCGGATCGAGTCGGCGCCCTGCTGGGCCGCCGGCTCGCCGGCACGCTCGCGCGCGATCTGCCAGACCTCCCACATCGAACCCTCGAGCATGCGCAGCAGCAGGCTGGCCGCCTTTTCCTGCTCGGCCTTCGGCACCGAGCGGTCGATGAACGTCGCCACCGCCTGGAAGCCGCCGACCGGCTGGCCGTCGGCGCCGCGGCCGATGCTGTCGTCGCCCGCCGCAAAGAGGGTCAGCACCTTGAACGCACTGTCCTGCAGGCGGCCGCGCAGCGACGCTTCGGTCGTCGGCAGCGAACGCTGCGCAAAACGTGCGGCGGCGTCGGCACGCACGGCCGGATCCTCGAGCGCGGCGCGCAGGCGCATCCATTCGCCGATCGAATCCTGGCTATCGGCCGGAATCCGCATGTACCGGAACGGATCGTTCGGGCTCGCGCGCACGCCGGCGAGGAACACGCGCGTGCCGCCCATGTCGACGGGCAGCATGTAGTTGTTGAATTCGCGCGCCTGACCGTCCTTGCCGCGAATCTTGTACTGGACCGACGGGCCGATGTTGTGGAGCTGCATCGGCTTCGACGTCTTCGCGCCCGAACCGAGCCGCTCGTCGAACGCTTCCTTGAGCGACTCCGTCTTCGCGACGCCGCGCACGTCCGGCTTGCCGTTCGCGTCCGCCATGTTCTCGACGTTGATCGCGCGGAAGTCGGAGAATTCGATCGTGTCGCCGTCGCTGCCCGGCATCTGCAGCGGCGCCGTACTGCCGATCGTGCCCTTCACCGCGAAGGTCTTCGCGTTGCCGCCCGTCATCGGGTAAGCCGTCATCTCCATCTGCGAGCCGCCGTCCTGGAAGCTCGACTGGTAGATCGACACGCCCTTGTACGTGAACGGCTTGTTGACCTCGACGCGCGCCGGGATCTTCTGGCCCGTCTCGCGATCGATCACGACGATGTCGCTCGCGAACAGCTTCGGCATCCCGGTCGTGTAGTAGTCGACGATGAACTTGTTGAGCTGGATCGAGAACGGCAGGTCCTGGATCAGCGAGCCGCTCGGCTGGTTCAGGATCGCGGTCGACACGAACTGGCCTTCCGGCACCCACGCGTAGCCGCGGAACGTCGGGTTCGACGCGGACAGCCGGTGGTCGGGCGAAATCTCGCTGATCGTCGCGCTCGTGTTGACCGGGCTCTTGCCGAACATCCACATCTGGAATTTGATCGGCAGGTTGCTGTCCAGCAGGCCGCCGATACAGATCACGACGATCGCAAGGTGCGCGGAGATGTAGCCCCACTTCGTCAGCGCGCCGCGTTTCGCGGAGATCAGCGTCGCGCCGTCGGTTTCACGCACGACGTGCTTGTAGCCGGCCTTGGTGACGAACGTGGCGAGCGTGGCCGCGACGGTCGCGCGCGTGCCGGACGCCGAGTATTCGGCCTTGTGGTGGAAGGCGCGCAGGCTGCCTTCGCGGACCTTGTCCTTCCAGCTCTTCGCGTCGGCGAGCATCTTCGGCGCGTTGCGGATCACGCACAGCGAGATCGACACGACGAGGAAGATCAGGATCAGCATGAACCACCACGCGCTGTACACGCTGTACAGGCCCAGCGAGCGGAAGATGTCCGCCCAAAATGGCCCGAACTGGTTCACGTAGTTCGGATATGGGTCATCCTGGGTCAGGACCGTGCCGACGATGCTCGCGATCGACAGCACCACCAACAGTGCGATCGCGAAGCGCATCGAGCTCAGCAGCTCGATCGCGCGCCTGGACGCACTTTGACCCGACTTCGACTGCAACCCCGACGTGGTAACGCTCATTCAAACTCCGACTAAGGGGAAACAGCCCCCACGCTCACTATGTTCGCTGCCCACCCAAGGGGGCGATCAGCACTCTCGGGACGGCCCGGCGAGTGCCGACAAAAAAGGGCGAGGCAACCGCAACGGTGCGGCGCCCCACCCTTTTGTTGTTCTGACGCCGGCCGCCCTTCGGGCGCCCGGTCATTCCATTCGCGACCGTCCGTTCAACGCAGGCCCGCGATGTAATCCGCGACGGCCTTGATCTCGTTGTCCGACAGACGCGATGCGATCTGATGCATCGCCTCGTTGTTGTTGCGCGCGCCGACACCCTGCTGGAATGCGGTCAACTGGGCAACCGTGTAATCGGCCCACTGTCCCGACAGACGCGGGTACTGAACCGGAATCCCCTGTCCCGTCGGCCCGTGGCAGCTCGCGCAGGCGGGCACACCCTTTTCCGCGATGCCGCCGCGATAGATCTTCTGGCCGATCGGCACGGTCGCCGCATCGCGTGCGGTGCCGAGCTTCGTCGTCTGCGATCCGTAATACGCGGCGACGTTACGCATGTCGTCCGCGCTCAACGCGCTCGCGAACCCGACCATCACCGGATTGGTCCGCGCCGGCCCCTTCGCACCCGGCTGGGCCTTGAAGTCGTTCAACTGCTTGACCAGATATTCGGGATGCTGGCCGGCGAGCTTCGGGAAACTGCCCGTTGCGCTGTTGCCGTCGGCGCCGTGACACGACGCGCAAACTTGCCCGGCAATCGCCTTGCCGCGGTCCAGATCCGGCTTTGCCGCATCCGCCGCGTTTGCCTCCGCTACGAAACCTACGAACCCTGCTGCAACCTGAAGCACCATCAGAGACTTGCACAGTCGATTCATTCGCACACCCTGTTTCGTCTTGTGGGAATTTGAGGTTCTGCAAAAAACGACGTCGACCAGTCTACCGCAGAAGCTGCATAAAAGCGCGAGGCAGGCGCCCGCAACCCTTCGGCAAAACCGGCGTATTGTACAATATCGCGCTGAAAGCTCCCGCGCCTATCGGGGCTACCCCGCCTCCACCAAGCGGCTCGCGCCGCTCCGTCCCTCCGGTTTCCCCTATGGCCTTTTTGCTCCATCAAGCCCGCTTCTACACGACCGTCAACCATCTGCGCGACCTGCCGCCGACGGTACAACCGGAAATCGCATTCGCGGGCCGCTCGAATGCCGGCAAATCGACGGCGATCAACGTGCTGTGCAACCAGAAGCGGCTCGCGTTCGCGTCGAAGACGCCCGGCCGCACCCAGCACATCAACTACTTCTCCGTCGGCCCGGCCGCCGAGCCCGTCGCGAACCTCGTCGACCTGCCCGGCTACGGTTACGCGGAAGTGCCGGGGGCCGCGAAGGCCCACTGGGAAATGCTGCTGTCGTCCTATCTCGCAACGCGTTCGCAGCTTTGCGGCCTGATCCTGATGATGGATTCGCGGCGCCCGCTGACCGACCTCGATCGCCGGATGATCGAGTGGTTTGCGCCGACCGGCAAGCCGATCCACACGCTGCTGACGAAGTGCGACAAATTGACGCGGCAGGAAAGCATCAACGCGCTGCGTAACACGCAGAAAGGGCTCGACGCGTATCGCGACCAGGGCGTGAAGGGCAAGCTGACCGTCCAGCTGTTCTCGGCGCTGAAGCGCACGGGGCTCGACGAGGCTCATGAGCTGATCGAGAGCTGGGTGCGGCCGTCCGCCGCCGACGAAAAAAGCGAGCCTGTAGGACAATAAGCGGGCAACGCGCGGCCGGGATCGGCCGGGCGCACCTGACGGCACCTGCGGATTCGGCCGGCTCATAAAAAAACCCGCCGTTGAACGGCGGGTCAAACAGCCTAATCGAATAACGACAGGCACCCGCTCAGGGAGGAGAAGCGGGGAGTTGCACGCGACGCGTGCCGCTCGATCGCTATCATATACCAACGATCTCGAAAATGACCTAAGGGTTCCGTAAGGTTCTTCTTGCCCTGATTTCTGCCAAATCGCCATGAGCTTCCATCCGCTTCATCGTCCGCGCCGGATGCGCCGCGACGACTTCTCCCGGCGCCTGATGCGCGAAAACCGCCTGACCACCGACGACCTGATCTATCCGGTGTTCGTCGTCGATGGCACCAACGAACGCCAGGCCGTCCCGTCGATGCCCGGCGTCGAGCGCGTGTCGGTCGATCTGCTGATGCATGTCGCCGAGCAGTGCGTCGAACTTGGCGTGCCCGTGCTGTCGCTGTTTCCGGCCATCGAGCCGTCGCTGAAAACGCCTGACGGCCGCGAAGCGGCCAATCCGGAAGGCCTGATCCCGCGCGCTGTGCGCGAGCTGAAGAAGCGTTTCCCCGAACTCGGCGTGCTGACCGACGTCGCGCTCGATCCGTACACGAGCCACGGCCAGGACGGCGTGCTCGACGAGAACGGCTATGTGATCAACGACGACACGATCGAGATCCTGGTCGACCAGGCACGCGCGCAGGCAGAAGCCGGCGTCGACATCGTCGCGCCGTCGGACATGATGGACGGCCGGATCGGCGCGGTCCGCGAGATGCTGGAAAGCGACGGCCATATCCATACGCGCATCATGGCCTATTCGGCCAAGTTCGCATCGGCGTTCTACGGCCCGTTCCGCGATGCGGTCGGCTCGGCGTCCAATCTGGGCAAGGGCAACAAGATGACCTACCAGATGGATCCGGCGAACAGCGACGAAGCGCTGCGCGAAGTGCGCCTCGACATCGACGAAGGCGCCGACATGGTGATGGTCAAGCCCGGGATGCCGTATCTCGACATCGTGCGCCGCGTGAAGGACGAATTCCGCTTCCCGACGTACGTGTACCAGGTGAGCGGCGAATACGCGATGCTGAAGGCCGCCGCGATGAATGGCTGGCTCGACCACGACAAGGTCGTGCTCGAATCGCTGCTCGCATTCAAGCGCGCGGGCGCCGACGGTGTCCTCACGTACTTCGCGCTCGATGCTGCCCGTCTGCTGAAAGCGCAGCGCTGAGCCGCACGACGGCGAGTATCAAGAAAAACGGCGGGACACTTCATCGGTGTCCCGCCGTTTTGCATTTGCCGTCCGGTGGGCGCAGCCGGCGCCCATGTGCGACGGACGCGCGTGCCTTACGCCGTCGGCACCGCTGCGCGATCGAGGCTGCGCAGGAACGTCTCGGCCGCCTGATAGCCGACCACGCGGCCGATTTCGTTGCCGTTGCGATCGAAGAAGATGATGCCCGGCGGGCCGAACAGGTTGAAGCGCTTGAGGAGCGCCTGGTCGTCCGGATTGTTCGCGGTGACATCCGCGCGCACCAGGTGAAGCTGCGCGAGCCGCGCCTGCACGCGCGAGTCGGTGAACGTCAGATGCTCCATTTCCTTGCAGCTCACGCACCAGTCGGCGTAGAAGTCGAGCATCACGGGCCGGCCGGACGTCTTCAGCAGCGCGTCGAGTTCGCCGCTGGAGCGCACCGACGCGAACGCGGGGCCCGCCTGCCCGGCTGCCGACGCATCGCCTGACGCAACCGTACGCGCCGCGAGTATGGCCAGCGGCTTCACGGGGTCGTTGGAGCCCGCCGCGAGCCCGACGAGCAGCGTCGCGGCCCAGATCGCGAGCGCCGCACCGAGGCCGCGACCGAGTCGGCGCCAGATCGGCGCGGCGCCGGCATGCGGCGTGAACAGGCCGAGCGCCGCAGCCGCGACGAGCAGCCACAGCGCGGCGAGCACCATCTTCAGCCCGCCCGCGAGCACTGGCCACACGATCCACAGCGCGGCCGCGAGCAGCACGATGCCGAAGAACACCTTCACGCCATCCATCCATGCGCCCGCGCGCGGCAGCACCGTGCCGGCACCGACGCCGACGACGAGCAGCGGCACGCCGAGCCCCAGCCCCATTGCGAACAGCGCGGCACCGCCGAGCCACGCATTGCCGGTGTGCGCGATGAACGCGAGCACCGCGAACAGCGGCGCCGTCATGCATGCGCCGACGACCAGCGCCGACAACGCGCCCATCGCGGCGACCGCGACGAAGTGACCGCCCTGCCGCGCGCGCGAGGCTTCGGCCGCGCCGTTCTGCCAGCGCTCGGGCAACGCGATGTCCTTGCCGGAAATCAGCGACGCCGCGAATGCCGTGAGCAGCACGCCGAACGCGCCGAGCACCCACGGGTTCTGCAACCACGCGCCAAGGCTCTGGCCGACCAGCGCCGCCGCGATGCCCAGCACCGTATAGACGAGCGCCATGCCGACCACGTACGTCAGCGACAGCGCAAAGCCGCGCGCATGCGTCGCCCGCGTGCCTTGGCCGATGATGATCGCGGACACGATCGGAATCATCGGATACGAACAGGGCAGGAGACTCAGCACGACGCCCGCGACGAAATACAGCGCGACGATCGTGAAGAAGCCGTGCCCCTCGAGCAGCGACTGCGCGAAATCCGCGCTCGTGACCTTGTCGAACCAGTTGCCCGAGGCCGGTGCGCCGTCGGCCGGCGCGGCCGCGCCCAGCGCCGCGCCGTCGACCTTCACGACGTGCTCCGCGGGCGGATAGCAGATCCCTTCGTCGGCGCATCCCTGCGACGTCACCGCGAGCTCGAACGGCCCCGACGCCTGCTTGACCGGCACGTGAATCACGACCTCGTCGCGATAGGTCTCGACTTCCTTTTGGAACGTCTGGTCGAACTTCACATGACCGGTCGGGAACTGCGGATCGCCGAGCGTCACCTGTCCGCCCTTCACGGCGAACGCGAACCGCTCGCGGTACAGGTAATAGCCATTGGCGATCTTGAAGCGGACGTCCACCTGCCCCGGCGACTCGCTCGCGCTGAACTTGAACGCGACCGACGGATCGAGAAAATCGTCGGCCGCACGCGCGACCGACACGCCGGCCAGCATGAACATGAACGACAACAGGACTGCGAGGACCCGCAGCGCGCGCACGCGCACGGAAAGCGCCATACCGTTAAACATGAAATAGACGTTGAGTTTCGCTGGTCACCCACTGGCCATACGCGGCCGAAGCCGTCGCCTGCCACGAGACGACTTCCGGCGTCTCGTACGGATGATGCGCGAGAATAAATCGCTCCAGTTCGAGCGAGCGCACGGGGCTCGTCTTGAACAGCAACTGGATCTCGTCGGCCGTCTCGACCTTGCCCTGCCAGTGGTAGCGCGACTTGATCGCACCGAGTTCCGACACGCACGCGGCAAGCCGCGCATCGAGCGCGCCGTCGGCGAGCGCTGCAGCCGTCGCCGCGTCCGGCACCGTCGTGAGCATCAACACCACCACCATACGCGCCCTCCTGGCTGTTTTTTACCGGCTTGCGCCGCCACGATTCGCCCATCGAGGGCCCGTGCCGACAGTTCCGTATCGTAGCGCAGCCCGCGCGACGCTGCCGGCCGCGGGCTGCGACAATCTTTCGCAGCCCGCGGCACTACAAAAACAAAAAGGGCCAAGCAATTGCTCGGCCCTTTTCAGATACTGCTACGTACTGGAAGCTTACTCGGCTTCTTGCACGTTTTCCGTTTCGTCGACTTCCGGACGATCGAGCAGCTCGACCAGTGCCATCGGTGCATTGTCGCCGACGCGGAAGCCGAACTTCAGCACGCGCAGGTAGCCGCCCGGTCGGTTCGCGAAACGCGGACCGAGCACGTCGAACAGCTTCGCCACCGAGTCACGATCGCGCAGGCGGTTGAACGCCAGGCGACGGTTTGCCAGCGACGGCTTCTTGCCGAGCGTGATCAGCGGCTCGACGACTTTACGGAGTTCCTTCGCCTTCGGCAGCGTCGTCTTGATGACTTCGTGCTCGATCAGCGAGTTGGACATGTTACGGAGCATAGCCAGACGGTGGCTGCTCGTGCGGTTCAGTTTCCGCAGACCATGACGATGGCGCATTTCAGTTTCCTTGATTCAAAGTTTTGATCCAGCTCTTCTATCGCACCGCTGGGGTGCACGGGCCGGTAACGAAAAAAGCAAGATGCGGATTTTAAAGGAAAATCCGCATCTTTGCCAACTACAGCAACAACCGGGCTTACTTGTCGAGACCAGCCGGCGGCCAGTTTTCGAGCTTCATGCCCAGCGTGAGACCGCGCGAAGCGAGCACTTCCTTGATCTCGTTGAGCGACTTGCGACCGAGGTTCGGCGTCTTCAGCAGCTCGTTTTCCGTGCGCTGGATCAGGTCGCCGATGTAGTAGATGTTCTCGGCCTTCAGGCAGTTCGCCGAACGAACCGTCAGCTCGAGATCGTCCACCGGACGCAGCAGGATCGGATCGATCTGCGGTGCGCGCGACGGTGCCTCTGCAGCCGTTTCCGTGCCTTCCAGCGCCGCGAACACGGACAGCTGGTCGACCAGGATGCGGGCCGATTGACGGATCGCTTCTTCCGGCGTGATCACGCCGCTCGTCTCGATGTTCATCACGAGCTTGTCGAGGTCGGTACGCTGCTCGACACGTGCGCTTTCGACAGCGTAGCTCACGCGGCGAACCGGCGAGAACGATGCGTCGAGGACGATGCGGCCGATGATCTTGGCCGTGTCTTCGCCGTAGCGACGGACGTTGCCCGGCACATAACCGCGACCCTTCTCGATCTTGATCTGAACGTCGAGCTTGCCGCCCTTCGACAGATGCGCGATCACGTGATTCGGGTTGATGACTTCGCAATCGTGAGCCAGCTCGATATCGCCGGCCGTGACGACGCCTTCGCCTTCCTTGCGCAGCGTAACCGTCACTTCGTCACGGTTATGCAGCTTGAACACCACACCCTTCAGGTTCAGCAGCAGGTTGACGACGTCTTCCTGCACGCCATCAAGCGTCGAGTACTCGTGCACCACGCCTGCGATCGTCACTTCGGTCGGCGCGTAGCCAACCATCGACGACAGCAGCACGCGGCGAAGCGCATTGCCCAAGGTGTGGCCGTAACCGCGTTCAAACGGTTCCATGACCACCCTCGCGTGGTTCTCGCCCAGCGATTCCACGGCGATGATCTTGGGTTTCAGCAAACTGGTTTGCATGGGCTTTCCTTTTCAATACCCTCGGCTCGTTACACCGATAAGGCTGACCGGTAACAACCAGAAAATAAACAGCCGAGGCCCCCCCTTGCATAACGCAATCGGGGTACCTCGGCCGTCAATCGGATTAACGCGAATACAATTCGACGATCAGGCTTTCGTTGATGTCGCCTGCGATTTCAGCGCGTTCCGGCATTTGCTTGAACGTGCCTTCGAACTTCTTCGCATCGACTGCAACCCAGCTCGGCATGCCGCCTTGCTCGGCCAGCGACAGCGCTTCGACGATACGCGCCTGCTTCTTCGCCTTTTCGCGGATCGCGACGACGTCACCCGCCTTCACTTGCTGCGACGGCACGTTCGCGACGACGCCGTTCACGGTGATCGACTTGTGGCTCACCAGCTGACGCGCCTCAGCGCGGGTCGAGCCGAAGCCCATGCGATACACGACGTTGTCGAGACGCGACTCGAGCAGTTGCAGCAGGTTTTCACCCGTGTTGCCCTTGCGACGGTCGGCTTCAGCGAAGTAACGGCGGAACTGACGCTCCAGGACACCGTAAATGCGCTTGACCTTTTGCTTTTCACGCAGCTGCGTACCATAGTCGGACGTACGTGCGCCCGAGGTACGGCCGTGCTGGCCCGGCTTGCTGTCGAGCTTGCACTTGTCGGCGAGCGAGCGGCGCGCGCTCTTCAGGAACAGGTCGGTGCCTTCACGGCGGGACAGCTTGGCCTTGGGGCCGATATAACGTGCCACTTTGCATTCCTTTATCAATCAGTCACGCGGATCGAAATCCGCGCTAGTTCGCGCCCTTTGGGGCGAACGGTGGGCTTAGTCAATCAAAAAAGCAACGCCCGTCGACGCTACGCGGCGACAGGCAAATGTGCCAGCACGAACGTGCCAGCACATTCTTAGATACGACGGCGCTTCGGCGGACGGCAGCCGTTGTGCGGAATCGGGGTGACGTCCGAAATCGCGGTGATCTTGATGCCGAGGCCATGCAGTGCACGCACTGCCGACTCACGACCCGGGCCCGGGCCCTTGATCCGCACTTCCAGATTCTTCACGCCGTATTCCATCGCCACGCGACCGGCCGACTCAGCAGCAACCTGAGCAGCGAACGGCGTCGACTTGCGCGAGCCCTTGAAGCCCTGGCCGCCCGACGTCGCCCATGCCAGTGCATTGCCCTGGCGATCGGTGATCGTGATGATCGTGTTGTTGAACGACGCGTGAACGTGAACCACGCCTTCAGCGACGTTCTTCTTAACCTTCTTGCGAACGCGTTGCGCCGCGGTGTTCGAAGCCTTAGCCATTACGTTTTCCTGTAACTGTCAGTTCCGCTTACTTCTTCAGCGCTTGCGCTGCACGACGCGGACCCTTGCGGGTACGTGCGTTCGTACGCGTACGCTGACCGCGCATCGGCAGGCCCTTGCGATGACGAACACCACGGTAGCAACCGAGGTCCATCAGGCGCTTGATGTTCATCGTCACTTCACGGCGCAGATCGCCTTCGACGATGAACTTGCCCACTTCTTCACGCAGCTTTTCGAGGTCTGCGTCGGTCAGGTCCTTGACCTTCTTCGAGAATTCCACGCCAGCTGCCGTGCAGATGCTGCGCGAGCGCGTGCGGCCGATACCGAAGATTGCCGTCAGGCCGATCTCGGTATGCTGGTGATTCGGGATGTTAACCCCTGCGATACGAGCCATTGTTTTTCCTCAAACAAAAAGCGCAAACAAACGCGCGGTCAGCCTTGGCGCTGCTTGTGGCGCGGATCCGAGCTGCAGATCACGCGAACGACGCCTTTGCGCTTGATGATCTTGCAATTGCGGCAAATGCGCTTAACCGATGCCATCACTTTCATGATAATACCCTTTTTTCAAATCACTTCGCCCGGAACACGATCCGCGCACGAGACAGATCGTAAGGCGTCAATTCAACCGTCACCTTGTCGCCCGGCAGGATGCGGATGTAGTGCATCCGCATCTTCCCAGAGATATGCCCCAACACGACATGGCCGTTTTCCAGCTTCACACGGAAGGTCGCATTCGGGAGGTTTTCGATCACCTCACCTTGCATCTGGATTACATCGTCTTTGGCCATAGTCCTTAATTAACGCATTGGGATGTTGCCGCCCTTGAAGTTTGCCTTCTTGAGCAGCGACTCATACTGTTGCGACATAACGTACGACTGCACCTGCGCCATGAAGTCCATCGTGACGACGACAATGATCAGCAGCGACGTTCCACCAAAATAAAACGGCACGTTCCAGCGCAGCACCAGGAATTCCGGCAGCAGACACACGAAGACGATATAGATTGCACCCGCCAGCGTCAGACGCGTGAGGATACGGTCGATATATCGTGCGGTCTGATCGCCCGGACGAATGCCCGGAACAAACGCGCCGCTCTTCTTCAGGTTGTCCGCGGTTTCCCTGCTGTTGAACACCAGTGCGGTGTAGAAGAAGCAGAAAAACACGATTGCCAGCGTGTACAGCAGCACATAGACCGGCTGGCCCGGCTTCAGCGCCTCCGCGACGTTATGCAACGTGTTGGAGATCCAGCTTCCCGACGGCTGACCCGTGCTGAACCAGCCGAGAATCGTGGCCGGGAACAGGATGATCGACGATGCGAAGATCGGCGGAATCACGCCCGACATGTTCAGCTTCAGCGGCAAGTGCGACGACTGGCCACCGTAGATCTTGTTGCCGACCTGGCGCTTCGCATAGTTCACGAGGATCTTGCGCTGACCGCGTTCGATGAACACGACCAGGTAAGTCACCGCGGCAATCAGAACGACGATGATGATCGCCGAAATGATGCTCATCGAACCCGTACGCACCAGCTCGAACAACCCACCGACGGCATTCGGGAACCCTGCTGCGATCCCGCCGAAGATGATGATCGAGATGCCGTTACCAAGACCACGCTCGGTGATCTGCTCACCCAGCCACATCAGGAACATCGTGCCGGTAACCAGCGTCACGACCGTCGTCAGCCGGAACAGCATGCCGGGGTCGATCACGAGGCCTGGCTGGTTTTCCAGCGCAGCCGCGATACCGAACGCCTGGAAGGTCGCGAGCACCACGGTGAAATACCGCGTGTACTGCGTGATCTTCCGTTGCCCTGCCTGCCCTTCCTTCTTCAGCGCCTCGAGCTGCGGCGAGACGATCGCCAGCAACTGCATGATGATCGACGCCGAGATGTACGGCATGATCCCCAGCGCAAAGATCGTGAAGCGGGAAAGCGCGCCACCCGAGAACATGTTGAACATGCCCAGGATGCCGCCCGCCTGGCTCTGGAACAGCTTCGCCAGTTGATCCGGATCGATGCCCGGCACGGGGATGTGCGCGCCGATGCGATAGACGATCAGCGCCAGGAGCAGGAACATCGCTCGCCGACGCAGATCGCCGAATTTCGCCGTGCTTCGACCGGGTTTTGCAAGACTCGGGCTGTTAGCCAAGTACCTTCTCCGATGAATGCAAGTAACGACGCGCTACGCGTGTCACTCGGCGAACGAACCGCCAGCCGCTTCGATCGCAGCGCGCGCACCCTTGGTGGCACCGAGACCCTTCACGACGATCTTGCGCTTCAGTTCGCCCGTCGCGATGATCTTTGCGCTCTTCGTCAGCTCGCCGACCAGGCCGGCTTGCTTCAGTGCGAGCAGATCGATCTCGTCGACCGGCAGCTTCTCGAGGTCGGAGAGGCGCACTTCACCGACGAATTCCTTCGTCAGCGACGTGAAGCCGCGCTTCGGCAGACGACGTTGCAGCGGCATCTGACCGCCTTCGAAACCGACTTTGTGGAAGCCGCCCGAACGCGATTTCTGACCCTTGTGACCACGGCCAGCCGTCTTGCCGAGGCCCGAACCGATGCCGCGGCCGACGCGACGCTTGGCGTGCTTGGCGCCAGCGGCCGGCTTCAGGTTATTCAATTCCATATCAACTCCTTGATCCGTAGGGCCGCTTACGCGATGACCTTAACGAGGTACGAGACCTTGTTGATCATGCCGCGGACCGCCGGCGTGTCCTGCAGCTCGCTAACCGAGTTGAGTCGGCGCAGGCCCAGGCCACGCACGGTCGCGCGGTGCGATTCGCGGGTCCCGATCAGGCTCTTAACGAGCTGAACCTTGACAGTTTTTTCAGACATGGTGACCACCCGGGCTTAGCCCAAAATATCTTCGACGGACTTGCCGCGCTTCGCCGCGATGTCTGCCGGGGTCGACTGCTTGCGCAGACCGTCCAGCGTGGCGCGAACGAGGTTGTACGGGTTCGTCGAACCGTGGCTCTTTGCCACGACGTTCTGAACGCCCATCACGTCGAACACTGCGCGCATCGGGCCGCCGGCGATCACACCCGTACCTGCCTTCGCCGGAGCGAGGAGGACAGCGGATGCGCCATGCTTGCCGTGCACTTCGTGCTGCAGCGTGCCGTTCTTGAGCGGCACCTTGAACATGTTGCGGCGAGCTTGTTCCATTGCCTTCTGGACAGCGACCGGCACTTCCTTCGCCTTGCCCTTGCCCATACCGATACGGCCATCGCCGTCGCCAACCACGGTCAGTGCGGCGAAGCCGAGAATACGGCCACCCTTCACGACCTTGGTCACGCGGTTGACCGAAATCATCTTTTCGCGAAGGCCGTCGTCGCGCTCGTCAGCCTGAACTTTCGCTTGCATCTTTGCCATGACGAATTCCTTCCTTAGAACTTGAGCCCAGCTTCGCGAGCTGCCTCAGCCAGCGCCTTGACGCGGCCGTGGTAGCGGAAGCCCGAGCGGTCGAAGGCGACGGATTCGATGCCGGCGGCCTTTGCCTTCTCGGCAATACGCTTGCCGATCAGCGTCGCAGCATTAACGTTGCCACCCTTGCCCGACTTGTCGGCCAGTTCGGCGCGCACTTCTGCTTCGAGCGTCGACGCGCTGGCGAGCACCTTGGTGCCGCAGGGCGAGAACACTTGAGCGTAGATGTGCGTGTTCGTGCGATGCACGGCGAGACGCGCGACCTGCAGCTCAGCGATCTTGATACGCGTCTGGCGAGCGCGGCGCAGGCGAGATTGAGTCTTATCCATGATTGCGCACCCTTACTTCTTCTTCGTTTCTTTGAGGATCACAACCTCGTCGGAATAGCGCACGCCCTTGCCCTTGTAGGGCTCCGGCGGACGGTAACCGCGAACTTCCGCAGCCACTTGACCGACTTGTTGCTTGTTGATCCCCTTGATCACGATTTCGGTTTGCGTCGGGGTTTCAGCCTTGACGCCTTCCGGCATCTGGTGCACCACCGGGTGCGAGAAACCCAGCGACAGGTTCAGCTTGTCGCCTTGCGCCTGCGCACGATAACCGACGCCAACCAGCGTCAGCTTGCGCTCGAAACCCTTGGTCACGCCGTGCACGGCATTCGCGATGATCGCGCGCATCGTGCCCGACAGTGCATTTGCTTCGCGGCTTTCGTCGACCGGCGACAGATTCAGCGTGCCGTCGTTGTTCGCCACGTTCACGAGCGGATTGATCGCTTGCGTGATGGTGCCCAGCGGGCCCTTGACGGTGATCGCACCGTCGGCCAGCTTGACTTCCGCGCCTTGCAGCGCGATCGGGCTCTTACCTACTCGAGACATGTTTCTCTCTCCTCGGCTTTAAGCGACGTAGCAGATGACTTCGCCGCCGACGCCGGTAGCGCGCGCCTTGCGGTCGGTCATCACGCCCTTCGGCGTCGACACGATTGCCACACCCAGGCCATTCATGACCTGCGGAATGTCGTTACGGCCGCGGTACACGCGCAGACCAGGCTTCGACACGCGCTCGAGGCGTTCGATGACCGGGCGACCTGCGTAGTACTTCAGCGCGATATTCAGTTCGGACTTCGCACCTTCCGCCTTGACGGCGAAATCGTCGATATAACCTTCGTCCTTCAGGACTTGCGCGATTGCAACCTTGACCTTCGACGAGGGCATCGCGACCGATACCTTCTCGACCATCTGCGCGTTGCGGATGCGAGTCAGCATATCGGCGATAGGATCACTCATGCTCATTTACGTTTCTCCTATTACCAGCTCGCCTTGGTCAGGCCAGGAATCTCGCCACGGAATGCGATTTCACGAATCTTGTTACGCGCGAGGCCGAATTTACGGAACGTGCCACGCGGACGGCCCGTGATCGCGCAGCGGTTACGCTGGCGGGTCGGGTTTGCGTTGCGGGGCAGTTGCTGCAGCTCAAGGCGTGCTTCGTAGCGCTCTTCTTCCGACTTGCTTTGGTCTTCGACGATCGCCTTCAGCGCTTCGCGCTTTGCTGCGAACTTCGCGACCAGGCGGGCGCGCTTCTTTTCACGTTCGATCAGTGCCAGTTTAGCCACGGTAACCTCAGTTTCTGAACGGGAACTTGAAGCTGGCGAGCAGAGCCTTTGCTTCGTCGTCGGTCTTCGCAGTCGTCGTGATGCTGATGTTCAGCCCACGCAGTGCGTCGATCTTGTCGTAGTCGATTTCGGGGAAAATGATCTGCTCTTTCACACCGATGTTGTAGTTGCCGCGGCCATCGAAAGCACGGCCCGACACACCGCGGAAGTCACGCACGCGGGGCAGGGCAACGGTCACGAAACGGTCGAGGAATTCGTACATCGCACGACCACGCAGCGTCACCATCGCGCCGATCGGGTAGCCCTGGCGGATCTTGAAGCCTGCGATTGCCTTGCGTGCCTTCGTGACGACCGGCTTCTGACCAGCGATCTTCGTGAGGTCGCCAACGGCGTTCTCGATGATCTTCTTGTCAGCGATCGCTTCGCCAAGACCCATGTTCAGCGTGATCTTGGTGATGCGCGGCACTTCCATGACCGACTTGTAACCGAACTTCTCGATCAGGCCGGGCACAACCTTTTCTTTGTAAAACTCTTGAAAACGAGCCATTTTTTACTCCGCTGCGTCAGGCGCTCAGTACGGCACCGGTCGTCTTCAGGAAGCGAACTTTCTTGCCTTCCTCGACCTTGATGCCAACACGCGAGGCCTTGCCATTCGCGTCGACCAGTGCGACGTTCGAAATATGCAGGGGCATCGTCTTCGCTTCCACGCCACCCGTCGTACCCTTCATCGGGTTCGGCTTCACATGCTTCTTGACGAGGTTGATACCTTCAACCGTCACATGTTCTGCACCGACAGCCAGCACGACGCCGCGCTTGCCCTTGTCCTTGCCAGTGACGACGATAACTTCGTCACCTTTGCGAATCTTGTTCATCGCGACTCCTTACAGCACTTCCGGCGCCAGCGAAACGATCTTCATGAATCGTTCGCTACGCAGCTCACGCGTCACCGGCCCGAAGATACGGGTGCCGATCGGCTCAAGCTTGTTATTCAAAAGCACAGCGGCGTTGCCGTCGAACTTGATCAGCGAGCCGTCTTGACGGCGAACACCCTTGGCGGTGCGGACCACCACGGCGTTGTAGATTTCGCCTTTCTTCACGCGCCCGCGCGGCGTTGCTTCTTTGACGGTCACCTTGATGATGTCGCCAATGCCGGCATAACGACGCTTCGAGCCGCCGAGCACCTTGATGCACATGACTTCACGCGCACCCGTGTTGTCGGCTACTTCGAGCCGAGATTCGGTCTGGATCATGGTTTGTCTTTCCCAACTTAATCCGGATGCACCACCATGATGCATTCGGTCAGTCTTGGTCCCGTCAGCCAATCGGCTGCTTGGGTTGGAACAGCAGCGACGGCAAACGAAACCCGCCATCGCAATTCGGTGAATCTTTCGGACAGGCTGGCGCCAGTCCGCTTCCCCCACCAACTTCGCCCGCGACGGGGCTCCCATAAAGAGGGAAGACCGGGATTATAACAAATAATCCCGGTCACGCAAGCAAAAACTTTGCGATTTCAAGCACTTCATCGCGAAGTGCCTGTTACTGCCTACTGCTCTGCCCGCTTAGATGACGCGAGCTGCTTCGACGAGGCGCGACACCGTCCAGGCCTTCGTCTTCGAAACAGGACGAGTTTCCTGGATTTCGACGAGATCGCCTTCGTTGCAGGTGTTCGCTTCATCATGCGCGTGGTACTTCTTCGAGCGCACGACGTACTTGCCGTAGATCGGGTGCTTGACGCGGTGCTCGATCAGCACGGTGACGGTCTTGTCCATCTTGTTGCTGACGACCCGACCGACCAGCGTCCGCTTCAGCGAGGTTTTCACGCTATCGTTCATTTCTGGTTCGCCTTCTGAGTCATGACGGTCCGCACACGTGCGATGTCGCGACGAACCTTCTTCAGCTGGCTCGTGTTCGTGAGCTGCTGGGTCGCGAGTTGCATGCGCAGGCCGAATTGCGCCTTCAGCAGGTCCGCCAGCTCCTTGTTGAGCGCGGCCTGGTCTTTCTGGAGAAGTTCGGAAGCCTTCATGTTTTCTCCTTAGGCGCCGAGCTGGCGCACGATGAACGTCGTCTTCAGCGGCAGCTTCGCTGCAGCCAGACGGAACGCTTCGCGTGCCAGTTCTTCGGTTACGCCGTCCATTTCATAGAGCATCTTGCCCGGCTGGATTTCGGCGACGTAGTACTCCGGGTTACCCTTACCGTTACCCATACGCACTTCTGCCGGCTTTTGCGAAATCGGCTTGTCCGGGAAGATCCGGATCCAGATGCGGCCGCCACGCTTGATGTGACGCGTCATTGCACGACGCGCCGCTTCAATTTGACGCGCGGTCAAACGACCGCGACCGATCGCCTTCAGGCCGAATTCACCGAACGACACTGCGTTGCCGCGCGTCGCCTTGCCAGTGTTACGACCCTTCTGCTCTTTACGATACTTTCTGCGTTTCGGTTGCAGCATCGTTATTCTCCAGTCTTGCCGTCTTCGGGCTTGCCGGCGCCACGGCGCGGTGCGCCACGACGAGCACCCGGAGCGCCGCCTTCGCCGTCACGGCGCGGACGACGGTCGCCCGGACGCGCATTGCGACGCGGACGCTTGTCTTCGGCTACTTCTTCGACCACCGGCGCGTCATTGCGGCCGAGCGTGTCGCCCTTGTACACCCAAACCTTGACACCGATGATCCCGTAGGTCGTCTTCGCTTCCGAGGTTGCGTAGTCGATATCGGCACGCAGCGTGTGAAGGGGCACGCGACCTTCGCGATACCACTCCGTACGAGCGATTTCGATACCGTTCAGACGGCCTGCGCTCATGATCTTGATGCCCTGGGCACCCAGACGCATCGCGTTCTGCATCGCACGCTTCATCGCGCGACGGAACATGATCCGGCGCTCGAGCTGTTGCGTGATCGAGTCAGCGATCAGTTGCGCATCGGTTTCCGGCTTGCGGATTTCTTCGATGTTGACGTGAACCGGCACGCCCATGCGGCGTTGCAGTTCCGTCTTCAGCTGTTCGATATCCTCGCCCTTCTTGCCGATGACGACGCCCGGACGCGAGCTGTAAATCGTGATGCGCGCGTTCTTTGCCGGACGCTCGATGACGACCCGACCGACCGAAGCGTTCTTCAGCTTCTTCTTCAGGTATTCACGAACACCGATGTCTTCCTGCAGCATCGCCGCGAAATTGTTGTTGTTCGCGTACCAACGCGAAGCCCAATTGCGGCTGACAGCCAGGCGGAAGCCAGTCGGATGAATTTTCTGTCCCATCGTATGGCTCCTTAATTCCCGACCGTCACAGTGATGTGACAGGATTGCTTCTCGATGCGGTTACCGCGGCCCTTTGCGCGCGCGGTGAAACGCTTGAGCGATGCAGCCTTGTCGACGTAGATGCTCTTGATCTTGAGCTCGTCGATATCAGCGCCTTCGTTGTGCTCCGCATTCGCGATTGCCGACAGCACAACCTTCTTCACGATGCCAGCCGCCTTCTTCGGCGAGAACGTCAGAACGTTCAGCGCCTTGTCGACCGGCAAACCGCGGATCTGGTCAGCCACAAGGCGCGTTTTTTGCGCCGAGATGCGGGCACCGCGATGAATTGCTTTCACTTCCATCTTGATTGCCCCTTATTTCTTGGCCTTCTTGTCGGCTGCGTGACCCTTGAACGTACGGGTCAGTGCGAACTCGCCAAGCTTGTGGCCGACCATGTTTTCCGAGATGTACACCGGAACGTGTTGACGGCCGTTGTGAACAGCGATCGTCAGGCCGATGAAATCCGGCAGAATCGTCGAGCGACGCGACCAGGTCTTGATCGGCTTTTTGTCGCGCGAAGCTGCAGCCGCCTCAACTTTCTTCAGCAAATGGGCGTCGCAGAACGGACCTTTTTTAACAGAACGTGCCATTGCCTACTCCTTAACGCTTGTGACGGCGCTGGACGATCATCGTCGTCGTGCGCTTGTTGCTGCGGGTGCGGTAACCCTTAGCCGGCGTACCCCACGGGCTCACCGGGTCGCGACCTGCAGCCGTCTTGCCCTCACCACCACCGTGCGGGTGATCAACCGGGTTCATCGCAACGCCACGCACCGTCGGGCGGATACCGCGCCAGCGGTTCGCGCCAGCCTTGCCGATTTGGCGCAGGCTATGCTCTTCGTTGCCGACTTCACCGATCGTTGCACGGCACTCGATGTGCACGCGGCGGATTTCGCCCGAACGCAGACGAACCTGCGCGTAGACGCCTTCACGTGCCAGCAGCATGGCCGACGTGCCAGCCGAACGCGCCATTTGCGCGCCCTTGCCCGGCAGCATCTCGATGCAGTGGATCGTCGTACCGACCGGAATGTTGCGGATCGGCAGCGTGTTGCCTGCACGGATCGGCGCTTCCGAACCCGACATCAGCTGCTGGCCGACGGTCAGGCCCTTCGGGGCGATGATGTAGCGACGCTCGCCGTCTGCGTAGAGCACCAGCGCGATGTTCGCGCTACGGTTCGGGTCGTACTCGAGACGCTCGACCTTTGCCGGGATGCCGTCCTTCGTGCGACGGAAATCGACGATACGGTAATGCTGCTTGTGACCACCACCCTTGTGACGCGTGGTGATGCGGCCGTTGTTGTTGCGGCCGGCGGTCGAGCTCTGCGAGTCGAGCAGCGCCGCGTACGGCTTGCCCTGGTGCAGATTCTTGTTGACCACCTTGACCATCGCGCGGCGACCCGGCGAAGTCGGTTTAACTTTCACGATTGCCATGATTACTTGGCCTCCGCTTCAAAGTTGATTTCCTGGCCGGGCTTCAGGCAAACGTACGCCTTCTTCACGTCCTTGCGACGGCCCATCGAACGGCCGAAGCGCTTTTGCTTGCCCTTCTGAACCAGCACGTTGACCGAATCAACTTCAACCTTGAACAGCAGCTCGACAGCCGCCTTCACTTCCTGCTTCGTGGCATCCGGTGCGACTTCGAACACGACTTGCTCGTTCTTGTCGGCAACCAGCGTCGCCTTTTCCGAGATCACCGGTGCGAGCAGGACCTGCATCAAACGATGATCGTTCTTGCGAATCTCGCTCATGACAGCAACTCCTCGATCTGGGCGACCGCAGCCTTCGTGACCAGCACTTTCTTGAAGTAGATCAGCGACAGCGGGTCAGCGTAGCGCGGCTCGACAATCGCCACGTGCGGCAGGTTGCGCGAAGCCAGGTACAGGTTCTCGTCGACCGTGTCCGTAATGATCAGCACGGAGTCGAGACCCATGGTCTTGAATTTGTCAGCCAGCAGCTTGGTCTTCGGCGCTTCGAGGATGATGTCCTCGACGACCGACAGACGACCTTCACGGGCCAGCTGCGAGAAGATCGAGCAGAGACCTGCGCGATGCATCTTCTTGTTGACCTTGTGCGAGAAGTTTTCTTCCGGCGAGTTCGGGAAGATGCGACCACCGCCACGCCACAGCGGGCTCGACGACATACCGGCACGAGCGCGGCCCGTACCCTTCTGACGCCACGGCTTCTTGGTGGTGTGCTTGACTTGCTCACGGTCCTTCTGTGCGCGGTTACCTTGGCGAGCATTCGCCTGGTACGCGACGACGACCTGGTGGATCAGCGCTTCGTTGTAGTCACGACCGAACACGACGTCCGACGCGTTGACCACTGCACCTTCCTGACCATTTTCGTTCAGGAGCTTGAGTTCCATTATTTCGCCCCCTTGGTCTTGACGGCCGGCGTCACGAAAACCTTGCCGCCCTTCGCGCCCGGAATCGCGCCCTTGACGAGCAGCAGCTTGCGCTCTGCGTCGATACGAGCGATTTCGAGGTTCTGCACCGTCACCGTAACATCACCGAGGTGACCCGTCATGCGCTTACCCGGGAAAACGCGACCCGGATCCTGCGCCATACCGATCGAGCCCGGCACGTTGTGCGAGCGCGAGTTACCGTGGGTAGCACGGCCGGAGGAGAAGTTGTAACGCTTGATCGTACCAGCGTAGCCCTTACCGATCGACACGCCTTGCACGTCGACCTTCTGGCCCACTTCGAAAAGATCAGCACCGACCACGGCGCCATTCGACAGCTCTGCTGCCTTGGCCGCGTCAATGCGGAATTCCTTGAGGATTTCACCGGCTTCGACACCGGCTTTGGCGAGATGACCTGCCAGCGGCTTCGTCACGCGCGATGCGCGGCGGGAGCCGAATGCAACCTGCACGGCCGTGTAGCCGTCGGTTTCAACAGTCTTGATCTGCGTCACGCGGTTGTCCGACACGTCCAGCACGGTGACGGGAATCGAATCCCCTTCAGCCGTGAAGATACGGGTCATGCCAACCTTGCGACCTACGAGTCCAAGGCTCATCATTTTCTCCATTCCCGACTGCGATTGGTCGGGGCTGATTTACAAAATGCCGGGCACGCAAGGCCCAACTTTTTTACGCGAATACGCGAAAAGCCAAGCAGTATAGCCCGACTTCTCGATTTCCGCAAGCAATACAAAGACTTAGCACCACCCGGCAATCCGGATCGCGCCGAAAGCCTTACTGCAGCTTGATTTCCACGTCGACGCCAGCCGGCAGATCGAGCTTCATCAGCGCGTCAACCGTCTTGTCGGTCGGATCGACGATGTCCATCAGGCGCTGGTGGGTGCGGATTTCGAGCTGATCGCGCGACGTCTTGTTGACGTGCGGCGAGCGCAGGATGTCAAAACGCTGAATGCGCGTCGGCAGCGGCACCGGGCCACGGACGATTGCGCCAGTCCGCTTCGCGGTATCGACGATTTCGGCAGCCGATTGATCGATCAGACGATAGTCGAAAGCCTTCAGGCGAATGCGGATTTTCTGTTGCTGCATGACGATTCCTTGAAAAGAGCGAGGCGATGTTGCATCGCCGGACACTAAAAGAACGCGAAACCTGTTGCCTGCGGGGAGCGAGGCGCCAGCTTCCGAACGGTACTTCCACTGCTAAGCCCGCGATTCTACACGAAAAATCGGAGTGGTGGTGTGCGTTTGTCAATACCGCAACGCGCACGCCACAAAGACAAAACCGGGTGCCAGATCAAACTGGACACCCGGTTTCGACGGTACGACTGCCTACCGTGGAATCGCGGACCCCGGAGGGATCCGCGGATCGTCGATGTTACTCGATGATCTTGGCGACGACGCCGGCGCCGACGGTACGGCCACCTTCGCGGATTGCGAAGCGCAGACCTTCTTCCATCGCGATCGGAGCGATCAGCTTCACCGTGATCGACACGTTGTCGCCCGGCATCACCATTTCCTTGTCCTTCGGCAGTTCGATCGAGCCCGTCACGTCCGTCGTACGGAAGTAGAACTGCGGACGGTAGTTGTTGAAGAACGGCGTGTGACGGCCGCCTTCGTCCTTGCTCAGCACGTACACTTCAGCCGTGAAGTGCGTGTGCGGCGTGATCGAACCCGGCTTCGCCAGAACCTGGCCACGCTCCACGTCTTCACGCTTCGTGCCGCGCAGCAGGATACCGACGTTGTCGCCTGCCTGACCTTGGTCCAGCAGCTTGCGGAACATTTCAACGCCCGTGCAGGTCGTCTTCACCGTCGGCTTGATACCGACGATTTCGATTTCCTCGCCGACCTTCACGATGCCGCGCTCGACACGACCCGTCACCACCGTACCACGGCCCGAGATCGAGAACACGTCTTCCACCGGCATCAGGAACGCGCCGTCAACTGCACGCTCCGGCGTCGGGATGTACGTGTCCAGTGCGTCGGCCAGGTTCATGATCGCCACTTCGCCCAGCTCGCCCGTGTCGCCTTCCAGCGCCAGCTTAGCCGAACCCTTCACGATCGGCGTGTCGTCGCCCGGGAAGTCGTACTTCGACAGGAGTTCGCGAACTTCCATCTCGACCAGCTCGAGCAGTTCAGCGTCGTCCACCATGTCGCACTTGTTCAGGAACACGATGATGTACGGAACGCCAACCTGACGCGCCAGCAGGATGTGCTCACGCGTTTGCGGCATCGGGCCGTCTGCTGCCGAGCAAACCAGGATCGCGCCGTCCATCTGCGCTGCGCCCGTGATCATGTTCTTCACATAGTCAGCGTGGCCCGGGCAGTCGACGTGTGCGTAGTGGCGGTTTGCCGTTTCGTACTCGACGTGTGCCGTGTTGATCGTGATGCCGCGCGCCTTTTCTTCCGGTGCCGCGTCGATCTGGTCGTACGCCTTCGCTTCGCCGCCGAACTTCTTCGTCAGAACCGTCGTGATCGCTGCCGTCAGCGTCGTCTTGCCGTGGTCAACGTGACCAATCGTACCAACGTTGACGTGCGGCTTGGTCCGCTCAAACTTTTCTTTTGCCATGATTCTCTTCTTTCAAAAAATAATCAGTTGGTAGCTACAGATTTACTTCGACTTCGCGCTGATGATCGCTTCGGCGACGTTACGCGGAGCTTCAGCGTAGTGCTTGAACTCCATCGTGTACGTTGCACGACCTTGCGTCAGCGAGCGCAGCGACGTCGAGTAACCGAACATTTCCGACAGCGGCACTTCGGCGCGAACGATCTTGCCGCCGCCAACCATGTCTTCCATGCCCTGGACGATGCCGCGACGGCCCGACAGGTCGCCCATCACGTTGCCCATGTAGTCTTCCGGCGTCTCGACTTCGACAGCCATCATCGGCTCGAGGACGACCGGGTTCGCCTTGCGCATCGCTTCCTTGAACGCCATCGAACCGGCCATGCGGAACGCGTTTTCGTTCGAGTCAACGTCGTGGTACGAACCGAACGTCAGGTGAACCTTCACGTCGACGACCGGGAAGCCAGCCAGCACGCCCGACTTCAGCGTGTCCTGGATACCCTTGTCGACCGCCGGGATGTATTCACGCGGAATCACACCACCCTTGATCTCGTCGAAGAACTCGTAGCCCTTGCCTTGTTCGTTCGGCTCGAGCGTGATGACCGCGTGACCGTACTGGCCGCGACCACCCGACTGCTTGACGAACTTGCCGTCGACATCCTTCGCCGTCGAGCGGATCGTTTCGCGGTATGCAACCTGCGGCTTGCCGACGGTTGCTTCCACGCCGAATTCACGCTTCATCCGGTCGACCAGAATTTCGAGGTGGAGCTCGCCCATGCCCGAAATGATGGTCTGGCCCGACTCTTCGTCGGTCTGCACGCGGAACGACGGGTCTTCCTGCGCCAGACGGTTCAGCGCGAGGCCCATCTTTTCCTGGTCAGCCTTGGTCTTCGGCTCGACAGCCTGCGAAATCACCGGCTCCGGGAACACCATGCGCTCGAGAACGATCGGGTTCGCCGGGTCGCACAGCGTGTCGCCCGTGGTCGCTTCCTTCAGGCCGACCGCAGCAGCGATGTCGCCTGCACGGACTTCCTTGATTTCTTCACGCTGGTTCGCGTGCATCTGCAGAATACGGCCGAGGCGTTCCTTCTTGCCCTTGGTCGAGTTCAGCAGCGTGTCGCCCGAGTTGACGACGCCCGAGTACACACGGAAGAAGATCAGCTGGCCGACGAACGGGTCGGTCATGATCTTGAACGCGAGCGACGAGAACTTCTCGTCGTCCGACGCCTTGCGCTCTGCTTCTTCACCGTTTTCGAGTTCACCCTTGACCGGCGGGATGTCGACCGGCGACGGCAGGAAGTCGATCACGGCGTCGAGCATACGCTGCACGCCCTTGTTCTTGAACGCGGTACCGCACAGCATCGGCTGGATTTCGCACGCGATCGTACGGTCGCGCAGAGCCTTGACGATGTCGGCTTCCGGCAGATCGCCTTCTTCCAGGTACTTGTTCATCAGGTCTTCGCTGGCTTCAGCAGCCACTTCGACCATCTTTTCGCGCCATTCCTTGCAGGTCTCGGCGAGCTCGGCCGGGATGTCGACGTAGTCGAATTTCGTGCCTTGCGACGCTTCGTCCCAAATGATCGCCTTCATCTTGATCAGGTCGACCACGCCCTTGAAGTTTTCTTCCGAGCCGATCGGCACCACGACCGGAACCGGATTCGCCTTCAGGCGCAGACGGAGCTGGTCGTAGACCTTGAAGAAGTTCGCGCCGGTACGGTCCATCTTGTTGACGAACGCGAGACGGGGCACCTTGTACTTGTTAGCCTGGCGCCACACCGTTTCCGACTGCGGCTGCACGCCGCCCACTGCGCAGTACACCATGCACGCGCCGTCGAGCACGCGCATCGAGCGCTCCACTTCGATCGTGAAGTCGACGTGGCCCGGGGTATCGATGATGTTGATGCGGTGTTCCGGATAGTTGCCGCCCATGCCCTTCCAGAAGGCCGTGGTAGCAGCGGACGTGATCGTGATGCCACGCTCCTGTTCCTGCTCCATCCAGTCCATCGTTGCTGCGCCGTCGTGGACTTCACCGATCTTGTGGTTCACACCGGTGTAAAACAGAATGCGCTCGGTCGTCGTCGTCTTGCCGGCGTCGATGTGAGCGCTAATACCGATATTGCGGTAGCGCTCGATAGGAGTCTTGCGAGCCACTTTGATCCTCTACTGGGATAACACGATGCAGCCCTGCTGCATCATGCTTCAACACAAACGGGCGAGGCGCCTGAAAAGCGCACCCGCCCGGAATTTATTTCCGCAAACAGCCCAGCCAGGCGCTTAGAAACGGAAATGCGAGAACGCGCGGTTGGCTTCTGCCATGCGGTGAACTTCATCGCGCTTCTTCATCGCGCCGCCACGGCCTTCAGCCGCTTCGGTGAGTTCGCCTGCCAGACGCAGAGCCATCGACTTCTCGCTGCGCTTCTTCGCAGCCTCACGCAGCCAGCGCATCGCCAATGCCATACGACGCGACGGGCGCACTTCGACCGGAACCTGATAGTTGGCACCACCAACGCGACGGCTCTTCACTTCGACCACCGGCTTCACGTTGTTGAGCGCAACGGTGAACACTTCCAGCGGGTCCTTGCCACCCTTGGTCTGGATTTGTTCGAATGCGCCATAAACGATGCGCTCTGCGACCGACTTCTTGCCGGACAGCATCAGCATGTTCATGAACTTGGCTACATCAACGTTGCCGAACTTCGGATCCGGCAACACTTCCCGCTTGGGGACTTCGCGACGACGCGGCATGATTCTTCCTTTACCTGTTCAGTTGGAGCTGAATTCAGCCCCGCGGCCACCAACAAACCCGATCACATCTTCACGACTAACCAGCTTGGCCGGGTGACCACTTACTCGACAGCACCGGCAATCCGGCACTCCCGCCTTGACCGCCCTGCGGCGATCCCTGATCAAAAACTGCTTACTTGGCAGCCTTTGCACGCTTCGCGCCGTACTTCGAGCGCGCTTGCTTACGGTCCTTGACGCCCTGGGTATCCAGCGAGCCGCGAACCATGTGGTAACGCACACCCGGCAAGTCCTTCACACGGCCGCCGCGGATCAGCACAACCGAGTGTTCCTGCAGGTTGTGGCCTTCACCGCCGATGTACGAAATCACTTCGAAGCCGTTCGTCAGACGAACCTTGGCGACCTTACGGAGTGCCGAGTTCGGCTTCTTCGGCGTCGTCGTGTACACACGGGTGCACACGCCGCGACGCTGGGGGCAGTCCTGCAGGGCCGGGCTCTTGCTCTTCGTCGTTTCCGACTGACGGCCTTTGCGAACCAGTTGGTTGATGGTTGGCATTGTTTATTCCTGAAATTGAACAAAATCTGCACATCGATTTCGGGCAAAGCGAGAATCGACGCACAGTTGATTTCCGAACTGGCGATACGGACACGAACTTTCGAACGCGGCTCGGCCCACCGAATACCGGAACCCAGCATCATATGCCGGAAATGCCAACTAAGTCAACGGCTTGCGTGATTTGCCAGCCGTGCGGGCGGTTTACCGGAAGGGTCGGAACACCTGTGTCATGCCGATTCGACGACGTCGATGATCTCGTCGCCGAAGCGTTCGAGCTTGCGCACACCCATGCCGGGAATATGGCGCAGGTCGTCGATCGTCTCCGGCGCGTTGCGCGCGATTTCGGCCAGCGTCGCGTCGTGGAAGATCACGTAGGCCGGCACGCCGTCGGACTTCGCGGTTTCCGCGCGCCACGCGCGCAGCGCATCCCAACGTGCGCGCTCGCGCGTGCCCATGCCGGCCGTCGGGTCGACCCGCGTGCCACTGCGGCTCGACGACTGGCGCGTGCGCTGCGGCTTCACGTAGCGGCGCAGCGTGACCTTCTCCTCGTTCTTCAGCACCGGCTTCGCGGCCTCGGTCAGCATCAGCGCGCCGAAGCCGCCATGATCGACCGCCAGATAGCCATACGCCACGAGCTGCCGGAAAATCGCGCGCCACTCGGGCTCGGAAAGCGACGCGCCAATCCCGAACGTACTGAGCTGGTCGTGGCCGCGCTGCAGCACCTTCTCGGTGCGGCCGCCGCGCAGGATCTCGATCAGATGGCTCGAGCCGAAATTGAAGCCGCTCGCGCGCTGCGCGCGGAATACGCACGACAGCGCCATCTGCGCCTCGCGCGTCGCGTCCCACGAATCGGGCGGTTCGAGGCACGTGTCGCAGTTGCCGCACGGGCGGCTCGCCTCGCCGAAGTAGTTCAGAAGCCGCACGCGCCGGCACGAGATCGTCTCGCACAGTCCGAGCAGCGCATCGAGCTTCGCCGTCTGCACGCGCTTGTGCGCGTCGTCCGCATCGGACTCGTCGATCATCTTGCGCTGCTGGACGACGTCGCCGAGCCCATACGCCATCCACGCGTTTGCCGGCATCCCGTCGCGACCCGCACGGCCGGTTTCCTGGTAGTAGCCTTCGACGCTCTTCGGCAAATCGAGGTGGGCGACGAAGCGCACGTCCGGCTTGTCGATGCCCATGCCGAACGCGATGGTCGCGCACATCACGATGCCTTCCTCTCGCTGGAACATTTCCTGGTGCTTCTGCCGCACCTCGAACTCCATCCCCGCGTGATACGGCAGCGCACGCACGCCCTGTGCCTTGAGCCATTCGGCCGTTTCCTCGACCTTGCGGCGCGACAGGCAGTAGACGACACCGGCGTCGGTCGTGCCGTCGGCATTCGTGTGCTCGGCGCGGATGAAATCGAGCAACTGCGAACGCGCATTGTCCTTTTCGACGATCCGGTAGCGGATGTTCGGGCGGTCGAAGCTCGACACGAACACGCGTGCGTCGTCGAGCGCGAGACGATGGATGATCTCGTCGCGCGTGATCGCATCGGCCGTCGCGGTCAGCGCGATACGCGGCACCGACGGGAACCGCTCGTGCAGCACCGACAGCTGAATGTATTCCGGGCGGAAATCGTGCCCCCATTGCGACACGCAGTGCGCTTCGTCGATCGCGAACAGGCCGATCTTCGCGCGCTCGAGCAGGTCGAGGAAGCGCCCCGTCATCAGGCGCTCCGGCGCGACGTACAACAGGTCGATTTCGCCTTCGCGCAACGCGCGCTCGGTGGCCGCGGCCTCGGCGCCCGACAGCGTCGAGTTCAGGTAGGCCGCGCGCACGCCGACTTCGCTCAACGCCGCGACCTGGTCCTGCATCAGCGCGATCAGCGGCGATACCACGATGCCGGCGCCCTGCCCGGCCTCGCGGCGCAGCAGCGCCGGAATCTGGTAGCACAGCGATTTGCCGCCGCCCGTCGGCATTAGCACGAGGCAATCGCCGCCGCCGGCGACGTGTTCGACGATCTCGCCCTGCTGGCCGCGAAATGCGGAATAACCAAAGACTTCGTCGAGAATTTCGAGGGCGCGGGACATGAATGATGAGAACGAGGACGGCGGAACGATGACCGCGATTTTAACAACCCGCTCGCGCGACGCGCGGCGAATCGTGCAACGTTGGCCGATCGGCAAAGTTCGTGCACGCGCATGACAGGCCTGCGCAACGCCTGCGGCAAGCCCGTCATGCACGTGAACGACGTATAAAAAAAACCGCCCGGCGGACCGGGCGGTTTCGATGACAGCGAATATGCAACGTGAGGCGGCTCGCGCCGCCCGCGCTTATTCGGCTGCCGGGTGTTGCGGCTCTTCCGCAGGCGCGCTCGGCGTGCCGAAGTCAAATGCCTCTTCCGCTGCGATCTGATCGAAACGCTCGCGATCGGACATCTCCTTCGCCTTGCGTGCCTTGTGGAACGCGAGACCCGTACCGGCCGGGATCAGACGGCCGACGATCACGTTTTCCTTCAGGCCGCGCAGATCGTCGCGCTTGCCCATGATCGCCGCTTCGGTCAGCACGCGGGTCGTTTCCTGGAACGATGCTGCGGAGATGAACGAGTCGGTCGACAGCGACGCCTTCGTGATACCGAGGAGCACGTTATCGTACGACGCCGGGCGCTTGCCCTCGGCGATCATGCGATCGTTCTCGTCCAGCATGTCGGAACGCTCGACCTGTTCGCCCGGGATGAAGCGCGTATCACCGTTGTCGGTGATCTGCACACGACGCAGCATCTGGCGAACGATCACCTCGATGTGCTTGTCGTTGATCTTCACGCCCTGCAGACGATACACGTCCTGCACTTCGTCGACGATGTAGCGCGACAGCGCCTCGATACCCTGCAGACGCAGGATGTCGTGCGGATCGGCCGGGCCGTCCACGATCATTTCGCCCTTGTTGACGACCTGAGCATCGTGGACCAGCACCTGCTTTTCCTTCGCGATCAGGAACTCGTGCTGATTGCCTTCGAGGTCCGTGATGACGAGACGCTGCTTGCCCTTCGTGTCCTTGCCGAACGACGTCGTGCCGGTGACTTCCGCGAGAATGCCGGCATCCTTCGGCGAACGCGCTTCGAACAGTTCCGCCACCCGCGGCAGACCGCCGGTAATGTCACGCGTCTTCTGCGCTTCGGTCGGGATACGTGCGAGCACTTCACCCACCTGCACTTGCTGGCCGTCCTTCACGGTGATCAGTGCGCCGACCTGGAAGCCGATCTGCACTGCGTGTTCCGTGCCCGGGATCTTCACTTCTTCGCCGTTCGCGTCGAGCAGCTTCACCTGCGGACGCACGCTCTTCGAAGCTTGCGAACCGCGACGCTTCACGTCGATCACGACCAGCGTCGACAGGCCGGTCACGTCGTCGATCTGC
Source organism: Burkholderia sp. FL-7-2-10-S1-D7 (assembly GCF_001524185.1). Classification (NCBI taxonomy): domain Bacteria; kingdom Pseudomonadati; phylum Pseudomonadota; class Betaproteobacteria; order Burkholderiales; family Burkholderiaceae; genus Burkholderia; species Burkholderia sp. FL-7-2-10-S1-D7. The sequence continues at coordinate 107,030 of NZ_LOWY01000101.1, forward strand.
TTCGCGACGGTTACGCCTTCCTCGACGTTCTCGAACTTCACCGTACCACCGTACTCGGTGATGATCGGACGCGTCATCGGATCCCACGTCGCCAGCTGCGTGCCGGCCTTGATCGCCGCACCGTCGAGCTGCAGCAGCGTCGCACCGTACGGGATCTTGTGACGTTCGCGCTCGCGGCCGATATCGTCGGTGATCAGCGCCTCGCCCGAACGCGAGATGACGATCTGCTCGCCCTTCGCGTTGGTGACGTAACGCATCGTCGCCGTGAAACGCACGATACCGTTGCTCTTCGCTTCGACCGACGACGCCACTGCCGCACGCGATGCCGCACCACCGATGTGGAACGTACGCATCGTCAGCTGCGTGCCCGGCTCACCGATCGACTGTGCCGCGATCACACCGACTGCTTCGCCGACGTTCACGAGCGAGCCGCGGCCGAGGTCACGGCCGTAGCAGGCTGCGCACAGGCCGTAACGCGTTTCGCAGGTCAGCGGCGTGCGCACGCGCACTTCGTCGATGCCGAGGCGTTCGATTTCCTCGACCGCCGTTTCGTCGAGCAGCGTGCCCGATTCGTACAGCGTTTCCTGCGTTTCCGGGTTCACGACGTCCGCGACCGCGACGCGGCCGAGGATACGGTCGCGCAGTGCCTCGACGACTTCACCGCCTTCGACCAGCGCCTTCATCGCCACGCCGTTCGACGTGCCGCAATCGTCCTCGACCACCACCAGATCCTGCGTGACGTCGACGAGACGACGGGTCAGGTAACCCGAGTTTGCCGTCTTCAGTGCCGTATCAGCCAGACCCTTACGTGCACCGTGGGTCGAGATGAAGTACTGCAACACGTTCAGGCCTTCGCGGAAGTTCGCGGTAATCGGCGTCTCGATAATCGAGCCGTCCGGCTTCGCCATCAGGCCACGCATACCGGCCAGCTGACGAATCTGCACCGCCGAACCCCGGGCGCCCGAGTCGGCCATCATGTAGATCGAGTTGAACGACTCCTGGCGCGTCTCGTTGCCGTCGCGGTCGATCACCGGCTCCGTCGACAGCTGCTCCATCATCGCCTTGCCGACCGCTTCCGACGTTGCCGACCAGATGTCGACCACGTTGTTGTAGCGTTCCTGCGCGGTGACGAGACCCGACATGTACTGGCGGTCGTACTCCTTCACCTTCTTCGCGGCGTCACCGACGATCGTTTCCTTCTGCGGCGGCACGAGCATGTCGTCCACGCAGATCGAAATGCCGGCGCGCGTCGCGAGACGGAAACCCGACTGCATCAGCTGATCGGCGAACACCACCGTCGCGCGCAGACCGCACTTGCGGAACGCCGTGTTGATCAGGCGCGAGATTTCCTTCTTCTTCAGCGGCTTGTTCAGCACCGAGAACGGCAGGCCGTGCGGCAGGATCTCCGACAGGATCGCGCGACCGACGGTCGTCGCGTACAGCGTGATCTTCGGCACGAATGCCGGTGCGCCTTCCGACTTGTCTTCGTTGTGGACCATTTCGGTGATCCGCACGTTGACGCGCGATGCCAGCTCGACTTCCTTGTTCTCGTACGCGCGGATCACTTCCGACACGCCGGTGAACGACAGGCCTTCGCCCTTGCCGTTGATCGCTTCGCGGGTCGCGTAGTACAGACCCAGCACGATATCCTGCGACGGCACGATCGACGGATCGCCGTTGGCCGGAAACAGCACGTTGTTCGACGCCAGCATCAGCGTGCGCGCTTCCATCTGCGCTTCGAGCGACAGCGGCACGTGAACGGCCATCTGGTCACCGTCGAAGTCGGCGTTGAACGCCGCACAGACGAGCGGGTGCAGCTGGATCGCCTTGCCTTCGATCAGCACGGGCTCGAACGCCTGGATACCGAGACGGTGCAGCGTCGGCGCACGGTTCAGCATCACCGGGTGCTCGCGGATCACCTCTTCCAGGATGTCCCACACCACCGGCGTCTGGTTCTCGACTTCCTTCTTCGCAGCCTTGATGGTCGTCGCGACGCCCATCACTTCCAGCTTGTTGAAGATGAACGGCTTGAACAGCTCGAGCGCCATCAGCTTCGGCAGGCCGCACTGGTGCAGCTTCAGCGTCGGGCCGACCACGATGACCGAACGGCCCGAGTAGTCGACGCGCTTGCCCAGCAGGTTCTGACGGAAACGACCGCCCTTGCCCTTGATCATGTCGGCGAGCGACTTCAGCGGACGCTTGTTCGCGCCCGTCATCGCCTTGCCGCGACGACCGTTGTCGAGCAGCGAGTCGACGGCTTCCTGCAGCATCCGCTTTTCGTTGCGGACGATGATTTCAGGGGCCTTCAGCTCGAGCAGGCGCTTCAACCGGTTGTTACGGTTGATCACGCGGCGATACAGGTCGTTCAGGTCCGACGTCGCGAAACGGCCGCCGTCCAGCGGCACGAGCGGACGCAGTTCCGGCGGCAGCACCGGCAGCACTTCGAGGATCATCCACTCGGGCTTGATGCCCGAGCGCTGGAATGCCTCGAGGACCTTCAGGCGCTTTGCGTACTTCTTGATCTTCGCTTCCGAGCCGGTGTTCTTCAGCTCGGTGCGCAGCGTCTCGACCTGCTCGTCTATGTTGATCGCGCGCAGCAGTTCACGCACGCCTTCCGCGCCCATCTCGGCACGGAATTCGTCGCCGTATTCCTCGACCTTGTTGTAGTAATCCTCTTCGGTCATGATCTGCCGCGCCTTCAGCGGCGTCATGCCCGGTTCGATCACCACGTATGCTTCGAAGTACAGCACGCGTTCGATGTCGCGCAGCGTCATGTCGAGCACCATGCCCAGACGCGACGGCAGCGACTTCAGGAACCAGATGTGCGCGACCGGCGAGGCCAGTTCGATGTGGCCCATGCGTTCGCGACGCACCTTCGCCAGCGTCACTTCGACGCCGCACTTCTCGCAGATCACGCCGCGGTGCTTCAGACGCTTGTACTTGCCGCACAGGCACTCGTAGTCCTTGATCGGCCCGAAGATCTTCGCGCAGAAGAGACCATCGCGTTCCGGCTTGAACGTACGGTAGTTGATGGTCTCCGGCTTCTTCACTTCACCGAACGACCACGAACGGATCTTGTCGGGCGAGGCCAGACCGATCTTGATCGCGTCGAAAACTTCTTCCTGTTGGACTTGCTTGAATAGATCGAGCAGAGCTTTCATTGCTTTCTCTCCGTAGTCCGATTAATTGCGGTCGAGATCGATATCGATACCGAGCGAGCGGATTTCCTTCACGAGCACGTTGAAGGACTCCGGCATGCCTGCATCGATCACGTGATCGCCCTTGACGAGGTTTTCGTACACCTTCGTCCGGCCGGTCACGTCGTCCGACTTCACCGTCAGCATTTCCTGCAGCACGTAGGACGCGCCGTACGCTTCGAGTGCCCACACTTCCATTTCACCGAAACGCTGGCCACCGAACTGCGCCTTACCGCCCAGCGGCTGCTGCGTGACGAGCGAGTACGGGCCCGTCGAACGTGCGTGCATCTTGTCGTCGACCAAGTGGTGCAGCTTCAGGTAGTGCATGTAGCCGAGCGTCACGCGACGTTCGAACATTTCACCCGTGCGGCCGTCGTACAGACGGACCTGGTTCTTCGACGGGTTCATGCCGAGCTGTTCCGCGATGTCGTCCGGGAACGCGAGGTCGAGCATCTTGCCCATTTCTTCCTCGGTCGCACCGTCGAACACCGGCGTTGCGAACGGCACACCTTCGCGCAGGTTCTTCGCGAGTTCGAGGATCTCGTCGTCGGTGAAGCTTTCCAGATCTTCCTGGCGGCCCGACTCGTTGTAGATCTTCGTCAGGAACGCGCGCAGCTCCTCGATCTTCGCCTGACGCTGCAGCATTTCGCCGATACGCCAGCCAAGGCCCTTCGCGGCCCAGCCGAGGTGCACTTCCAGAACCTGACCCACGTTCATCCGCGACGGCACGCCGAGCGGGTTCAGCACAACGTCTGCCGGACGGCCGTCGGCCATGTACGGCATGTCTTCGATCGGGACGATCTTCGACACGACGCCCTTGTTACCGTGGCGGCCTGCCATCTTGTCGCCAGGCTGCAGGCGGCGCTTCACCGCGAGGTACACCTTGACCATCTTCAGCACGCCCGGCGGCAGTTCGTCGCCTTGCGTGAGCTTCTTGCGCTTCTCTTCGAACGCGAGATCGAACTGGTGACGCTTTTCTTCGATCGAGTTCTTGATCGCTTCGAGCGATGCCGCTGCTTCGTCGTCCGCGAGGCGGATGTCGAACCAGTGGTAGTGGTCGAGGTCTTCCAGGTAAGCCTGGTCGATCTTCGTGCCCTTCGCGAGCTTCTTCGGACCGCCGTTCGCGACCTTGCCCACGAGCATCCGTGCGAGACGCTGGAACGCGTCGCCTTCCACGATGCGCAGCTGGTCGTTCAGGTCGAGACGGTAGCGCTTCAGCTCGTCGTCGATGATCTGTTGCGCACGCTTGTCGCGCTGGATGCCTTCACGCGTGAACACCTGGACGTCGATCACGGTGCCGCTCATGCCCGACGGCACGCGCAGCGACGTGTCCTTCACGTCCGAAGCCTTCTCGCCGAAGATCGCGCGCAGCAGCTTCTCTTCCGGCGTCAGCTGGGTCTCGCCCTTCGGCGTGACCTTGCCGACCAGCACGTCGCCCGCTTCGACTTCCGCACCGATGTACACGATGCCCGATTCGTCGAGACGGCCGAGCTGGACTTCCGCCAGGTTCGAGATGTCGCGCGTGATTTCTTCCGGCCCGAGCTTCGTGTCGCGTGCAACGACGTTCAGCTCTTCGATGTGGATCGACGTGTAGCGATCGTCGGCCACGACCTTCTCCGAGATCAGGATCGAGTCCTCGAAGTTGTAGCCGTTCCACGGCATGAACGCGATCAGCATGTTCTGGCCGAGCGCGAGCTCGCCCAGGTCCGTCGATGCGCCGTCGGCCAGCACGTCGCCGCGCGAGACCTTGTCGCCCATCTTCACGATCGGACGCTGGTTGATGTTCGTGTTCTGGTTCGAACGCGTGTACTTGATCAGGTTGTAGATGTCGACACCGACTTCACCTGCGACCGCTTCGTCGTCGTTCACGCGAATCACGATACGGCCTGCGTCGACATAGTCGACGACGCCGCCGCGGAACGCCTGAACCGTCGTGCCCGAGTCGACCGCACAGGTGCGCTCGATGCCCGTACCGACGACCGGCTTTTCCGGACGCAGACACGGCACGGCCTGACGCTGCATGTTCGAACCCATCAATGCACGGTTCGCGTCGTCGTGCTCGAGGAACGGGATCAGCGAAGCTGCAACCGACACAATCTGCGACGGCGCGACGTCCATGTACTGGATGCGGTCCGGCGTGACCATCATCGTTTCGCCGGCTTCACGCGACGACACGAGTTCGTCGATCAGCTGGCCATTCTCGTCGATCGCGGCGTTCGCCTGCGCGATCATGTAGCGGCCTTCCTCGATCGCCGACAGGTAGTCGATCTGGTCGGTCACCTTGCCGTCCACGACCTTGCGGTACGGCGTCTCGAGGAAGCCGTACTCGTTCAGGTGCGCATACAGTGCGAGCGAGTTGATCAGACCGATGTTCGGACCTTCCGGCGTTTCGATCGGGCACACGCGGCCATAGTGGGTCGGGTGCACGTCACGCACTTCGAAGCCTGCGCGTTCGCGCGTCAGACCGCCCGGGCCCAGTGCGGAAACACGGCGCTTGTGCGTGATTTCCGACAGCGGGTTGGTCTGGTCCATGAACTGCGACAGCTGCGACGAACCGAAGAACTCGCGGATTGCCGACGAAATCGGCTTCGAGTTGATCAGGTCATGCGGCATCAGGTTTTCGCTTTCGGCCTGGCCGAGGCGTTCCTTGACCGCGCGCTCGACACGCACGAGACCCGCGCGGAACTGGTTTTCCGCCAGTTCGCCGACGCAACGCACGCGACGGTTGCCGAGGTGGTCGATGTCGTCCACTTCGCCCTTGCCGTTGCGCAGTTCGACGAGGATCTTGATCGTCGCGAGGATGTCGTCGTCCTGCAGCGTCATCGGGCCGGTGATCTCGTCACGGCCGACGCGGCGGTTGAACTTCATACGGCCGACCTTCGACAGGTCGTACGCTTCTTCGCTGTAGAACAGACGGTTGAACAGCGCCTCGACCGCTTCTTCGGTCGGCGGCTCGCCCGGACGCATCATGCGGTAGATCGCGATGCGCGCGGCCGTCTTGTCGGTCGTTTCGTCGACACGCAGCGTCGACGAGATGTACGGACCCTGGTCCAGATCGTTCGTATAGAGCGTCTGGATGTCCTTGATGCCCGCTTCGCGCAGCTTCTCGAGCACGCTTTCCGTGACTTCTTCGTTCGCGGTCGCGATCACTTCGCCGGTGTCGCCGTCGACGACGTTCTTCGCCAGCACGCGGCCGAGCAGATAGTCTTCCGGCACCGAGATGTACTTGGTCTTCGCGGCTTCGAGGTCGCGAATGTGCTTCGCGTTGATCCGCTTGTCCTTCTGGACGATGACCTTGCCGTCGCGATCCGTGATGTCGAAGCGCGCGACTTCACCACGCAGGCGCTCGGGCACGAACTCGAGTTGCGCGCCTTCGTCCATCAGCGTGAAGTTGTCGAACACGAAGAAGTTCGCGAGGATCTGTTCCGGCGTGAGGCCGATGGCCTTCAGCAGGATCGTGACCGGCATCTTGCGGCGACGGTCGACGCGGAAGTACAGGATGTCCTTCGGATCGAATTCGAAGTCGAGCCACGAGCCGCGGTACGGAATGATCCGTGCCGAGAACAGCAGCTTGCCCGAGCTGTGCGTCTTGCCCTTGTCGTGTTCGAAGAACACGCCCGGCGAACGGTGCAGCTGCGAGACGATGACACGCTCGGTGCCGTTGATGACGAACGAGCCCGTCGGCGTCATGAGCGGAATTTCGCCCATGTACACTTCCTGCTCCTTCACTTCCTTGACGACCGGCTTGTTCGGCGATTCCTTGTCGAGGATGACGAGGCGGACCTTCGCGCGCAGCGCGGAGCAGTACGTCAGGCCACGCTGCTGGCATTCCTTGATGTTGAATGCCGGCGCGGACAGCGCGTAGCTCACGAACTCGAGGCGCGCGAAGCCGTTGTGCGAAACAATGGGAAATACCGACGTGAATGCGGCCTGCAAACCTTCAGGCTTGCGTTGCGTGCCGGGCACGTCGGCTTGCAGAAACGTGCTGAATGATTCAAGCTGGGTGGCCAGCAAGAACGGAACTTGGTGAACGATGGGGCGCTTCGCGAAACTCTTGCGAATGCGCTTCTTCTCGGTGAAGGAATATTGCATACGATCTCCGAATCACGGCGGGTGCTATCGAGGCGGAATACCTGGACGTTTCAAACCCGAGTGTTCACCGACTGAGACCCGATGGCCGTCCAACGGCTTGAACGAGCCGAGAAGCTTGGTGGTTGGCCGCTACCAACCGCTGGCTGACGGCAGCGGATGCCTGTGTTGCCCGCTACCCGACCAAACTTGCCTTCTGCAGTCGCTTCAGAAGACAAAGAGAAACGTCAATCGCGGCCATTGATCACGATTCGGCGGTTTTCTTTGGCTTCTGGGGCCAGTTATTCGGGCTCCCGAATGAGTGCCAGAATAACGTCCCCACAAAGCACAAAAAGGCCGGCGGTGAAAATACCGCCAGCCTTCGCACGGCGCGTCGAAACTTACTTGACTTCGACCTTCGCGCCAGCTTCTTCCAGCTTCTTCTTGGCTTCTTCAGCAGCAGCCTTGTCGACGCCTTCCTTGACAGCCTTCGGTGCGCCGTCAACGACGTCCTTCGCTTCCTTCAGGCCCAGGCCCGTCAGTTCGCGAACTGCCTTGATGACTGCAACCTTGTTGCTGCCTGCTTCAGCCAGAACGACCGTGAACTCGGTCTTCTCTTCTGCAGCAGCAGCAGCGCCGCCGCCTGCCGGGCCAGCGACTGCCACTGCAGCTGCCGACACGCCAAACTTCTCTTCGAACGCCTTGACCAGTTCGTTCAGTTCCAGAACGGTCATCCCTTCGACTGCTGCCAGGATGTCTTCTTTTGCGATTGCCATTTGAAATACTCCTAAATTGAATTCGGATACAGCCAGCGATCAGTGACGCTGATGCACGCTCGATTACGCAGCTTCTGCTTGCTTCTTCTCGGCCAGCGCGGCAAGAGCACGCGCGAAGCCCGAAACAGGCGATTGCATAACGAACAGCAGCTTCGAGAGCAGTTCTTCGCGGCTCGGGATGCTTGCCAGCGCTTGCACGCCGGCCTTGTCCATCACCTTGCCATCGAACGAACCAGCCTTGATGACCAACTTGTCATTGCTCTTGCTGAAGTCGTTGACGACCTTAGCAGCAGCAATTGCATCTTCCGAGATGCCGTAGATCAGGGGGCCAGTCATCTGCTCTGCCAGCGGAGCAAACGGCGTACCTTCAACAGCGCGACGCGCCAGCGTGTTCTTCAACACGCGCAGGTAAACCTGTTGCTCACGCGCTTTCGCGCGCAGCTTGGTCAGATCGCCAACCGCAATTCCACGATACTCAGCCAGCACAACGGTCTGGGCCTTCGCGACTTGCGCGGCAACCTCAGCGACGACGGCTTGCTTGTCTTCTCTATTAAGCGGCACGGTTAGCCTCCAGAAACGATACGTTCGGCACGAAACCTCACGTACCTCGTTCAACAACGGCGTCCGACCTCGTTAGGAGTATTTCCACCTCACGCCGTGAATCGCTTCACGGCCTGCGGCTTCACCACTGCAAAACTTTTTCGGGTTCGCCATCTGCGTTGGCTTGAATTAAGGGATCGCCTGCCTGCTGCGCCCCACCAACGGTCTTTGATAACCGGTTGCCCGCCCTACTGCACGAACAACCGCCCAAAGCCCATGTAGGCCGCTTCGCGAACGAAGCGGCCCGAATACTTTCTTACTGTGCTGCCAGCGTAGCCTGGTCAACACGCACGCCGACACCCATCGTGCTCGACAGTGCGATCTTGCGCAGGTAGACGCCCTTGCTCGTTGCCGGCTTGGCCTTCTGCAGCGCTTCGATCAGTGCCGACAGGTTCGAACGCAGTGCGGTCGATTCGAACGATGCACGGCCGATGGTCGCGTGAATGATACCGGCCTTGTCGACACGGAATTGCACCTGACCAGCCTTCGCGTTCTTGACTGCAGTCGCAACGTCCGGCGTGACCGTGCCGACCTTCGGGTTCGGCATCAGGCCGCGCGGGCCGAGGATCTGACCGAGCGTACCGACGATACGCATCGTGTCCGGCGAAGCGATCACGATGTCGAAGTCCATCTGGCCAGCCTTGATCTGCTCAGCCAGGTCTTCCATACCGACGATTTCCGCGCCCGCTGCACGAGCCTGCTCGGCCTTTTCGCCTTGTGCGAACACGGCAACGCGAACCGACTTGCCCGTACCTGCCGGCAGAACGACCGAACCACGAACGACCTGGTCCGACTTCTTCGCGTCGATGCCGAGCTGGACTGCGACGTCGATCGATTCGTTGAACTTCGCGCTCGCGCATTCCTTCACGAGTGCCAGTGCGTCTTCGATCGCGTACAGCTTCTGACGATCGACCTTGGCGGCGAATGCCTGACGGCGCTTGGAGATCTTAGCCATTTACACGCCCTCCACAGTGATGCCCATCGAGCGTGCGCTACCAGCGATGGTGCGAACGGCTGCGTCCAGATCAGCTGCCGTAAGGTCCGGCATCTTGGTCTTCGCGATTTCTTCGGCTTGAGCGCGCGTGATCGAACCGACCTTGTCGGTGTGCGGCTTGCTCGAGCCCTTGTCCACCTTCGCCGCCTTCTTGATCAGGACGGTCGCCGGCGGCGTCTTCATCACGAACGTGAAGCTCTTGTCAGCGTATGCCGTGATGACCACCGGCACCGGCAGACCCGGCTCCATACCTTGAGTCTGCGCGTTGAACGCCTTGCAGAACTCCATGATGTTCAGGCCGCGCTGACCCAGTGCCGGACCGACCGGCGGCGACGGATTGGCTTTACCTGCAGGGATCTGCAGCTTGATAAAGCCGACAATCTTCTTTGCCATTTGTAAACCTCGTTGGAACGCCAGGCGGCGTTCGGTGAGTGATAACGCGCTTTCGCCGCTGGCTACTGACGCTCCTCAACGACCATAACGCGGGCCGTAAGCGCGAAGGTGGGCAGCCGAGGCTGCCCACCGAATCGGGATCAAACTTTTTCGACCTGACCGAACTCGAGTTCGACCGGGGTAGAGCGGCCAAAGATGGTGACCGACACACGCACGCGCGATTTTTCGTAGTTGACTTCCTCGACAGTGCCGTTGAAGTCCGTGAACGGGCCTTCCTTGACACGCACCATCTCGCCAACTTCGAACAGGGTCTTCGGGCGCGGCTTCTCGACGCCTTCCTGCATCTGCGACATGATCTTTTCGACTTCCTTCGGGGAAATCGGGGTCGGGCGGTTACGCGCACCGCCGACGAAACCCGTGACCTTCGCAGTATTCTTCACGAGGTGCCACGTTTCGTCCGTCATTTCCATTTCCACCAGCACGTAGCCGGGGAAGAAACGACGCTCGGTTACAGCCTTGTGGCCACCTTTGACTTCGACCACTTCTTCGGTCGGAACCAGGATCTGACCGAATTTATCCTGCATGCCAGCACGTTCGATGCGCTCTTGAAGCGCGCGCTGCACGCTCTTCTCCATACCGGAGTAGGCGTGCACGACGTACCAACGCTTTCCGCTCGGGGATGCCGGAGTATCGCTCATATCATTTCCAACCCAGAATCGCCGAGAAAATCACCCATTCGATCGATTTGTCACTCAACCAGAGGAAAATCGCCATCACGAGCACGAAACCAAACACGACGAGTGTGGTTTGCGTTGCTTCCTTGCGGGTGGGCCAAACGACCTTGCGGACTTCCTTGTACGAATCCTTGGCAAACGCGATGAGGCTCTTGCCAGGTGCGGACATCAGGCCGACGGCCACGCCGGCGATAATACCTACCGCCAATGCGGCACCGCGGACATACCACTGCTGATTGGCCAGCCAGAAGAAGCCCACGAATCCGGCCAAGACCAACAATACGCCCAGGGCCAGCATCAGCTTATCGCCGGAGGTATTTACAGTTTCGACGGATGGATTCGCCATAACACCTTAAAACAAATGCCACGTGGGACACGTGGCGATTTTTGGCAGGGGCAGAGGGAATCGAACCCCCAACCTTCGGTTTTGGAGACCGACGCTCTGCCAGTTGAGCTATACCCCTAAACCATGCTGGGGCCGGCTGCTGCCAGCCCCAAAACTGTCGATCAACGAATAACTGGCTTACTCGATGATCTTGGCGACGACGCCGGCGCCGACGGTACGGCCACCTTCGCGGATTGCGAAGCGCAGACCTTCTTCCATCGCGATCGGAGCGATCAGCTTCACCGTGATCGACACGTTGTCGCCCGGCATCACCATTTCCTTGTCCTTCGGCAGCTCGATCGAGCCCGTCACGTCCGTCGTACGGAAGTAGAACTGCGGACGGTAGTTGTTGAAGAACGGCGTGTGACGGCCGCCTTCGTCCTTGCTCAGCACGTACACTTCAGCCGTGAAGTGCGTGTGCGGCGTGATCGAACCCGGCTTCGCCAGAACCTGGCCACGCTCCACGTCTTCACGCTTCGTGCCGCGCAGCAGGATACCGACGTTGTCGCCTGCCTGACCTTGGTCCAGCAGCTTGCGGAACATTTCAACGCCCGTGCAGGTCGTCTTCACCGTCGGCTTGATACCGACGATTTCGATTTCCTCGCCGACCTTCACGATGCCGCGCTCGACACGACCCGTCACCACCGTACCACGGCCCGAGATCGAGAACACGTCTTCCACCGGCATCAGGAACGCGCCGTCAACTGCACGCTCCGGCGTCGGGATGTACGTGTCCAGTGCGTCGGCCAGGTTCATGATCGCCACTTCGCCCAGCTCGCCCGTGTCGCCTTCCAGCGCCAGCTTCGCCGAACCCTTCACGATCGGCGTGTCGTCGCCCGGGAAGTCGTACTTCGACAGGAGTTCGCGAACTTCCATCTCGACCAGCTCGAGCAGTTCAGCGTCGTCCACCATGTCGCACTTGTTCAGGAACACGATGATGTACGGAACGCCAACCTGACGCGCCAGCAGGATGTGCTCACGCGTTTGCGGCATCGGGCCGTCTGCTGCCGAGCAAACCAGGATCGCGCCGTCCATCTGCGCTGCGCCCGTGATCATGTTCTTCACATAGTCAGCGTGGCCCGGGCAGTCGACGTGTGCGTAGTGGCGGTTTGCCGTTTCGTACTCGACGTGTGCCGTGTTGATCGTGATGCCGCGCGCCTTTTCTTCCGGTGCCGCGTCGATCTGGTCGTACGCCTTCGCTTCGCCGCCGAACTTCTTCGTCAGAACCGTCGTGATCGCTGCCGTCAGCGTCGTCTTGCCGTGGTCAACGTGACCAATCGTACCAACGTTGACGTGCGGCTTGGTCCGCTCAAACTTTTCCTTGGCCATTTTCAACTCCCAAAAGGAATTTCACATGTTGCGCCGCGCGCAAACAGACACTGACTTTGTACTGCTGGTGCCCATGGGCAGGATCGAACTGCCGACCTCTCCCTTACCAAGGGAGTGCTCTACCACTGAGCCACATGGGCGCTATTACGCTTCAACTACACGGACTGGAGCGGGTGAAGGGAATCGAACCCTCGTCGTAAGCTTGGAAGGCTTCTGCTCTACCATTGAGCTACACCCGCACGGGCCACTAACGATTCCCTACCGCTCTTTGCGCTGATGTTCTGGTGGAGGAGGTTGGATTCGAACCAACGTAGGCGTAAGCCAACAGATTTACAGTCTGCCCCCTTTAGCCACTCGGGCACCCCTCCGTAGAGAACTGACGATTATGGGGGTGCATCGCACTCTTGTCAAGCACATCCGGAAGATTATTTTCATTCTCTTCCAGAGCACTTGCGCGACTCACCCGACACTCACGCTCACCTGGCTGAAGCAAGCACGAGAGGAGGCCGATCGGCGCCCACATCTTCGTCAGACCCCGTCTTCAGCGTCGATTTGCATCTTCGCTAAAAACGAAAGACCGCCATCATACGACCTCCCGCGCATAATGCCAAGCAGGTAGATGAAAAAATTTGCAATTTCCGTGCCGATGGGAATTGCGGGGGCATCCGGCATACGTCCGGACCAGCTGAAGTCGATTGATGGTGACGCGTCAGCACATCGCCCGGTCCGGAGCAGCCGCGTTGTCCGCAGGGGCTTCGGGTACACCGACACCGGATTCCGGATAGAGCGCGACTGTTAGCCTCCTCCGCTGCGATAGCGTGGCCCAGACGATCATGCTGATCAGCCTGCACGAAGGCCCGACACAATGCGTGCTGCACCGCTGCACGTTCGCTGCGACGGTGACGCGCAGTCGACGTGGTAGCCGCGGGTGCTGGTGCAGATCGTCGCGTATCAGCAGCAGGACGCCGAGGCAGATTGAGCCTTGACCCTGGCTCACAAAGCTGTCGGATTTAAGAGTGGAAAATTCCGGCATGACGTTGTCATCGAGACCAGGAGGTCATGGCGTGAAGAAGAGCAAGCTCACCGAAGAGCAGATCGCCTATGCGTTGAAGCAGGCCGAGCTGGGCACACCGGTCGCGGAGACCTGTCGCAAGATGGCGATCAGCGACGCAACGTTTTACAACTGGCGGACGAAATATGGAGGATTGTCGCCCTCGGCGCTGCGCCGGCTGAAGCAACTTGGGGAAGAGAACGCGAAGCTCAAGCGGCTCGGGCCCGATCTGTCGCTGGAAAAGGCCATGCCGCAGGACGTGCTGTCAAAAAAGCTCTGAAGCCTTCTCGGCGCCGTGAGCTTGTCACGGACTTGATGCGGCGTTTCGGCGCAAGCCAGCGGCAGACCTGCGCGTTGTTGCAACTGTCTCGCACGGTCTACCGTTACGAGTCGGTCGCGCGGGATCAAAGCGCGCTGGAGATGCGCATCAAGGAGATCACGGAAGTGCGGGTGCATTACGGCGCACCCCGCGTATACGTGATGCTTCGCCGGGAAGGCTGGAGGGACAACCATAAGAGAGTAGAACGCGGGTATCGGGAATTGGGCCCTTCGTTGCGCCACAAGCGAGCCCGTCGAAACAAGTCTGCCCGGCGCCGGCAGCCGAAGCAGTCAGTGAGCGCGATCAATGAGATCTGGAGTATGAACTTCGTCGCTGATGCGCAGTTTGATGGTCGACGCTTGCGCACGCTCACGATCTTGGACAACTACACGCAGGAATGCTTGGCGATTGAAGTCGGCGGCTCGTTGCGTGGCGAGCACGTTGTTGCCGCGCTGCCCCGGTTTGCACAGCATCGCCCGCTTTCACGCTATATCAAGGGAGACAACGTTCTAAATGCAAGCAGAATGTGCAACGCTCGGCAAATTGGCGTACGAGAACGGCGGGGAGATTGATTTCTCGCGTCCTGGCAAGCCGACCGACAACGCGAAGAATGAATCCTTCAACGGACGCTTGCGGGAGGAATGCCTCAATGCACATTGGTTCTTGTCGCTTGAAGACGCCAGCGCAAAATCGAGGTCTGGCGCGAGCGCTATAACGAGGCGCGCCCTCACTCCGCGCTGCAGCGGATGACACCGGCAGAATTCGCCCGCCAGTGCACTGATCGGGCCGGTTCAGCCCACCCCGAAGTACCGGAATTTTCCAGCTAAGACTGGGACAGAAATTGAGCCAACCTCATTGAGCAACAACCGGAGAGGTTCGATTGCCTGCACTCGCGCATTTCCGTCGCTCAAATGCAAAAACCCCCGCCTTTCGGGCGGGGGTTTCTGGCTTAGGGAGCCTGACGATTACCTACTTTCACACGGGAATCCGCACTATCATCGGCGTAGAGTCGTTTCACGGTCCTGTTCGGGATGGGAAGGGGTGGGACCGACTCGCTATGGTCATCAGGCAAAGAGGGTTGTTG